>JBBRHU010000067.1:0-11817 GCA_038222255.1 Fimbriimonadales bacterium
CGCCTTATTGGAAACAAGCTAGATCCAAAATGGCCCGCCCCGAGTCTTCTGCGGCCAGGGGCTGCGGTGGAGGGTTGGATCATGCTCGATCGAGTTCCGCTCGGTTACGAACTCTGGAGGCAGTTCAACGCTTTGCCGCCCCGACTAAGCCAAGCTCCATCACGTTGGGGTAAGGACGGAAAGGGTATGGAAGGCGAAGGCGAGAAGAAGGATAAAAACTTCGACAGAGGTGCAAACACGATCAAAGTGAAACAAGCAAAATAGGTTCAAATGGGGGCAAGATGCGGTTTAGCCGGACTGGCTTCCACTAAACTAGCGAAAGGAATGTCTTGCCTCCCACTTCTGACGATGACGGTGATTGATGTTTGCTAGTCTGAACACGGACTTGGTCTCGATCACGGCTTCGCTCGCTGACGCGATCAGGTTGGCGGCAAGGCACAAATTTGGTGGAGTGGATTGCTCTGCGTCGCAGCTCCTCGCAACCGAATTTGATCTTTCTTCGCTTCGCACGGCGATGAACGAAGGGGGGTTAAGGCCAGGCTATCTCTCAATTCCGCCCGGCAAATTGCCATCGACTCCCGAGGATTTTGAAGTAGCTATTGCCTTACTGCCAGAGATCGCGAAACGCGCCTCTGCGCTCGGGTTCACCCGTGCCGGAATCGTGATCTTGCCGTTTCACGAGTCGCTTGGGTTTGACCAGGCGTTTGAAGAGCACGTCGTGCGCCTCAATCGGTTGGTCGCAGTTTTGGATGAATACGGCATCGCCCTCGGGCTGGAATATGTTTCTCCCCTGACCCGACGGTCGCCCTATCCGAATCACTTCGTCCACAACCTCAGCGGAATGTTATCGCTTTGTTCAGCCGTGGCTTCCCCGCGCTGTGGGTTGATGCTCGATTCTTTTCACTGGCATTGCGCTGGTGAAACGCAGGCGGACCTCGAAGGACTTCGGAACGAGCAGATCGTGGTTGTCCACATCAACGATGCGCCTTTGATTCCTGTCGAGGAACAGACCGTGGGCAACCGCTCGTTTCCCGGCGAAACCGGTGGCATCGACCTCACCTCCTTCGTCGGGAGCCTTAAGCGAGTCGGATACGATGGGCCGGTCACTTGCGAGCCCATGGCTGGCGCGATTCACGCGCTTCCGTCTCAAACTCCAGATTTCATCGCCGCCCGAACCTCTCAATCCCTAGCAAAGGTGCTCAACTAATTCATGACTCAATCTCCGCTTCGATTCGGCATCGTTGGCTGTGGCGTGATCTCGCCAACCCACGGTAAGGCTCTCAAACAACTTGCAGAAGAGGGACTTGCTGTCCTCGTCGCAGCGACCGACCTAGACCCCGCCCGAACGAAGGCGTTTGTTGACAAATTTGGTGGGGAAGCTGTCGGTAGCTACGAAGAGCTGCTCGCGCGCAGTGACGTCGATGCTGTGACGATCTGCACTCCGAGCGGACTGCATGGGCAGATGGCTGTGCAGGCCGCGAAGGCTGGAAAGCATGTGCTCTCTGAGAAACCTCTCGACGTGTGGCTCGACCAGGTTGACCTCGCGATTGAAGCGACCACTGCGGCGGGTGTCACCTACGGCGGCATCTTCCAGGAGCGATTTGCCGGGGATGCTCAAAAGCTCAAGAGAGCGATCGATGGCGGTGCATTCGGTGATGTGGTGCTTGCGTGCGCCGAAACGCGCTGGTATCGAAGCCAGTCCTACTACGATTCTGGCGACTGGCGAGGGACGTGGAAGCTCGACGCAGGAGTCTTTTCAAACCAGGGGATTCACGGACTTGATAAGGTCCAATGGCTGTGTGGAGAGGTCGAAGAAGTGCTCTCGGCCACCCTCATGTCGGGGTATCACCGTGACATCGAAGCAGAGACTCTAGGCGTCGCGACTGTCCGCTACGCAAATGGGGCAATCGGAACGATTACGATGACCACCTTGAGCTACCCGGGCTTTCCTGAGAGGATCGCAATTTCGGGAACGAAGGGATCCGCAATGCTGGTCGGAGACCATCTCGCGCACTTCACGACCCTCGAACCGTGGGAAGAAGGCGCACCGACTTCAAGCGGGGTTGATGCTCATGCCGCAGATAAGGCTGCAGATCCTGCCGCGCTCGGAACGGAGGGACACGTTTCGAATGTTCGTGATTTCGTTCTTGCTGTGAAGGAGGGCCGAGAGCCAGCCGTCTCGCCAAAAGAAGCGCGTCGAGCAGTGCGCTTACTCAATGAAATCTATCGAGTCGCAAAGGTCGGCCCGTTCGCCGAGTAGGTCAAGGCTTCTCGTGCAAAGCCTCTTGCAAAGTGTGCCACGCCAACGTGGCGCACTTTATGCGCGAAGGGAATTCACGGACTCCAGCCATCGCCTCGAGATTCTCTAGCTCATCGTCAAAGACCTCGCCCTCAGGTCGCTTTTGTGTGACCATTGCTTGAAAGTCTCGAAATAGCTTGTCTGCCAACTCGATTGGCTTGCCCTTCACCGACATCGTCATCATCGACGCGCTGGCCGTGCAGATCGCGCAGCCTTGGCCCTGAAAACTGATGTCCTTGATGACCCCATCTTCGACCTGCACGAAAACGTGAACTTGGTCGCCGCAGAGGGGGTTGTAGCCTTCGGCGTCGTTTGTCGGCGACTCAAGCAAACGGAAATTGCGCGGCTTTCGACCGTGGTCGAGAATGAGTTCCCGATAGAGTTCGTTGATCATTCCCCAAATACCTCGCTGACCTTCTTCAATCCTGCCACAAGTGCCGCAACATCTGCATGAGTATTGTAGAGCGCGAAGGAAGCCCTAACCGTGCCGGGAATGCCCATTCGTCGCATCAGGGGCTGGCAGCAATGGTGGCCAGTCCTCACCGCAACGCCGACTGAATCGAGAATCGTGCCGATGTCGTGTGGATGAATGTTTTCCATCGAGATGCTGATAATGGCTGACTTTCCAGGGGCTGTGCCGACGATTCTGAGCCCAGGAATTTCGGTGATCGCCGATTCTGCAAGGGCCAAGAGTTCGTGCTCTAGCGCTGCCGCCTCGGCCAGACGAGGTTCAAGGTAGTCGACGGCAGCAGCGAGGCCGATTGCTCCAGAGATGTGTGGAGTTCCGGGCTCGAATTTGTCAGGGAGCGCAGCAAACGTCGTTTTCTCGAACGAGACATGCCGAATCATTCCTCCGCCCGTTTGGTACGGTGGCATTTCTTGAAGGATTTCGTGCTTGCCATAGAGCACCCCAATTCCCGTCGGTCCATACATCTTATGCCCCGAGACGACATAGAAATCTGCATCAAGATCGCGGACATCGACACGTTGGTGACCCACCGCTTGGGCGCCATCCACGAGAACGACTGCTCCAACTGCATGCGCCTTCGCAATGACTTCCTTGATGGGGTTCACCGTGCCGAGGACGTTACTGACATGCGTGAGCGACACCAGCTTCACACGTTCGTCAAGGAGTTCGTCGAGCTTCTCAAGTTCGCCGGTGTCACTGATCGGACAGACGATAATCTCGGCTCCCGTGGCATCGCGCAGAATCTGCCACGGAACAATGTTCGCGTGATGCTCCATTTCGGTGAGCAAAATTCGATCTCCTGGCTTTAGGTTCGCGCGCCCCCATGAGTACGCCACGAGGTTGATCGCTTCCGTGCAGCCCTTGGTGAAGATGACCTCAAAGTTCTCCGCCGCGTTGATGTAGCGGGCAATTCTTGCTCGAGCGTTGTCGAACATGTCGGACGCCCTCTCGCTCAATGCGTGTGCGCCACGATGAACGTTTGAGTGGTGGTGTAGGTAGTAGTCGGAAACCGCTTCGATCACGCTGACTGGCTTCTGAGTTGATGCCGCGCTATCCAGATAGGCGAGCCGGTGGCCGTGGACGGTCTGGTCAAGGACCGGGAAGTCAGAAGTGAAATTCATAGCGCGATGCGTCTATTCATCTTACGACCTCGGGCATGATCCCATTTGCGCGGGCCTAGCGCTGGCGCGGAGTAAACCACTGATTCGTGAACAACTTAGCGGGATCCTCCTTCAGAAGACGTAGAAACCGCGCGGAATAAAGGCGGTGCGCTGTGTCGAATCCAATGACGAAGCCGACGATTAGAAGGAGGATCAGAAAACCAGTGCTAGATTGGAAGACCGCCGCGAGCACCAGCAACGATATCAGTTGAATCCATCTCCAGCGCAGCTTGCTCGGTGTCAGCAGCACGCAATCCGCAAATGCTGGTGGGGCAAACCACTGGCCCAGCTCAATGGATTCACCCTTTGCGATGCTCTTTCGTATGAGCTTCATTTGGCCGGGACTCGGTATGCCGAGGTAGCTGAATTTGATCGTGACGAAGTCCCCTGGATAGCGGAGCACACATGTTCCCATTCCTGCGCGTAGTCTTCGCCTTGGGATCGGCATTGAGAAGGCGGTCTGTTCACCTTCAAAATGGAGGTGCCCCTCCCCAACCCGCAAGACTCCCATGTCTTTGTGCATTGGAAAGCTTAAATAAGATGTCTGCAGTAGCACGGGCTGTTCGAATACTCGAGGGTGGACGGAGTCACCGACGTAAGTCGTTGCGAGAGATCGCAGGTTCTTCGTTGAGATGATCTGATGGCGGGCGTACTCGGCGACCAGCGCAACAACTGTGATGACAATGACAGTTGACATCCCCCCACCCTTATTTGCTGAAGCGACAAATACCATCGCCACGAGCGAGATAACGAATATAAGTCCGAGATGAATTCTAGACCGACGACTGAGTCGGCTCGCCTCCGTCGATCTCACCCCAGCCCACTCTGCTACGCGCGGACCTTGTGGGCTGGATACGACTTCAGTCGATTCGAGCGATTCCAAGACTATCCCTTCGGTCGCTCAAGGGGAGCGGGGCCGGTGCCGTACGGTGGCGCTGGAACGAGCCGCGCACTACGGATTCTTGGCGGCTCTAGGGGGCGATCGTTCTTGTCGATGCTGACAGCAGCGATCTTGAGCACAACGTCCGCACCCTTTACGAGCTGGCCAAACGCCGCGTACCGCTCGTCAAGGTGTTTCGTTCCTTCTCGGCTCAGACCGACGAAGAATTGGCCACCATTCGTGTTCGGGTCGGTCGAGCGAGCGATCGAAATGACGCCGAAATCGTGGGGAAGAGAACTCTGTTCAAGGGGATAGGAAAATCCAGGCCCGCCGCTCCCGGTGCCGGTGGGGTCACCACCCTGAATCACAAACGGAGAGCCATCTTTTCGCTTTGGCACGACTCGGTGGAAGATCGAGCCGGTGTAAAGCCCACCTTCGACAAGGCCACGGATGATGAACGTGGTGTTTGGCGCGGCATCAGGTCGGAGTCGAAACTCCATGAGACCAAGCGAAGTGTCTAGCTGAATATTCTTGTCGGCATAAGCGCGAATACCGTTGTACATCGGCCCGTCTTCGTCCGGCACGAACTCGACCGTCTTGCCGTCTGCTTTCAGTCGAGAGATCACGGGGTTCAGCATCGGTTGTAAGACGACCGCAGAACCGGTTGGCTTTCCGTTCACGTAAAGCTGAGCGTACTGAAGGTGTGGCTTCTTGTTTTCCCACACGTCAGGAAAGAGCTTGGCAAGGTCGGTCAGACCTGGAGAAACCTTTGCTGACGCTTCGACCTTTGCCGTTACCGGTTCGAGAAGTTTGATCTCAAGCGTCGCTTTGGGAACGCTTGACTCTACCGAAATCAGAAGTGGCCGCTTGATTCCGTTGTAGAGTTGCCGAACTGAAAGACCGGTAACCGTCGATGTTTCCATAGGGCGAGGGTTGGGACGAACTTGAGCCGGCGATTCCGGGCTGGTGACCGCCAAGAGAATGGCAGTGGTAAACCACAACGACATACAAACATCCTAGCAGGAATTTGCTACAGTGACCGCTTCCATTCGTCTAGGATTCGGAGTGCGGCAAGCGGGGTGAGGTTGTTCACATCGAGCGATTTCAGCTCTCGGACGACCTGCGGTTCTTCGTATTCGAACAGGCTGAGCTGCATTCGCTGGACCGTGGGTGTGATCGCCTTCGGTGCCCCTTCTTTCTGCTCAAGATCCTTGAGTATCTCGTTCGCCCGAGTGAGGACACGCGCTGGGACACCGGCCATTCGGGCGACATGGACGCCGTAACTTCGATCTGCGCCGCCCGGAAGTACCCGGTGCGTCCAGACGATGTCATCTCCCCGCTCTTCGACGGCGACTCGAAAGTTTCTGACAGTTGGCATCTCTTCGGCGAGAGAGTTGAGCTGGTGATAGTGGGTGGCGAACATTGTTTTTGCGCCAACATCGACCAGGTGCTCGACCATAGCCCAAGCGATCGCGAGGCCGTCATAGGTCGAGGTTCCCCGTCCGACTTCGTCGAGAATGACCAGCGATCGTTCGGTAGCGTGGTTGAGAATGTTCGCGGATTCAACCATCTCGACCATGAATGTGGACTGGCCAAGCGCAAGTTCGTCTTTCGCGCCGATGCGAGCGAAGATGCGGTCGCACAGACCGAGCCGACAAGCCTTCGCAGGTACGAAAGAGCCGATCTGCGCCATCAATGCGATGAGTGCATTTTGTCGCAAGAACGTGGACTTTCCGGCCATGTTCGGACCCGTGAGAACGATCATGCGAGTCTCGCCGAGGTTCAAATGGTTGGGCACGAAGCCTGTTCCTGCGGCCTCGACAACGGGATGGCGTGCCGACTCGACCACAAACTCGTCGGTCTCAACGAGCTCGGGCTTTACGTAGTCTCGCCTTAGGGCAACTTCTGCGAGGCAGCAAAGAACGTCAATCTCCGCGAGAGCCCTCGCCGTCTGCAGGAGCGCCCGAGCGTGAGATGCGACCTTGAGGCGTAGACGATGGAAAAGATCGGTTTCCAGCGAAACGGACTTCTCCTCCGCACCAAGAACGAGCGACTCATGCTCCTTGAGCTCGGCGGTAATGTAACGCTCGCCAGCGGCTGTTGTCTGCTTCCGGATGTAGTCGTCGGGCACCTTGTCGATTTGAGATTTGCTCACCTCGAGGTAGTAGCCGAAGACTGAATTGAATCCGACTTTCAGGTTCGAAATCTGAGTTCGTTCGCGCTCCTTTTGTTCAAGGCTCGCGATGTAGGATTTGCCGTTTTTCGAAAGGTCTCGGAGCTTGTCGAGCTCGTCGTCGTAGGCAGGCTTAATCACGCCGCCGTCACGAAGGTGGGCAGGTGGGTCGGTTACGAGGGCGGCATCGAGGACAAGTGCCAACTCGCTGTGATCGACCAACTCCGTCCGAAGTTCTTGAATCCGCCCGAGCCCCACCATTCGAAGCGGTTCGGCAAGCCGGGGCATCGCCTGGAGCGATATGCGGAGAGCGGCAAGATCGCGCGGCGCGGCGAGTCCGGCCGCAGCTCTTGATACGAGTCGCTCAAGGTCCGAAACGAGCGCGAGGGAATCTCTGAGGTCGGAGCGCACCATTGAGTTCTTGATGAACCGCTCGACGGCATCCACCCGATTCTGGATCGAAGGTATGTCGAGCAAGGGTTGCTCAACCCACTTTCGGAGCATCCGCGCTCCCATCGGAGTGACGGTTTCGTCGAGAACAGAAAGCAACGTGAACTTCCGCCCCCCATCCATCATGTTCTGCGTGAGTTCGAGACTTCGGCGCGTCGCCAAGTCGAGTCGCATGAACCCCTCCACGCTGTAAGTCGCGAGCCCCTCAAGGTGATTCAGCTCAAGCTTGTTCTTCTCCGCGTACATCAAGATCATCGCAGCAGCGATAATCGCGGCGGGCTTGTCCGCGCAACCAAAGCCTTGCAAATTGCTCACCTCAAACTGGTCAACAAGCTTTCGCGTTGCGCGGTCGAGTCGGGGTTGAGGGTTTTCGGTTGTCGATGCACCGAGGGAATTTGCGGCGAGTTCGGCAATCACCGACGTGTCGGGTGAATGAAGGAGCTCCCTTGGTCTGATCCTTGCGAGTTCTTGAATGAGCTGATCACGGCCTTCCAGCCCGGTCAGGTCAGTCACGGCAAACTCGCCGGTGCTTGGGTCAAGCAAGGCGAGGCCGAGATGACCATCTTGAGAACACAGGGCGGCGAGGTAGTTGTTTTGCGAAGCTGCGAGCATCGCATCTTCCATTAACGTCCCCGGTGTCATCACTCGGGTCACGCCGCGTTTGACAAGCCCCTTCGCCTGCTTGGGGTCTTCTAGCTGGTCGCCTAGGGCAACTTTGAGCCCGGCCTGGACCAAGCGCGCGAGGTATTTGTCCACGGAATGGAACGGCACGCCCGCCATCGAAATGCGTCCATTCTCGCCGTCTTCCCGTCCGGTGAGCGTGATCTCCAGAGTTCGCGCTGCGATCTCCGCGTCTTCACCATAGAACTCGTAAAAGTCGCCCACCCGCATCGCAAGGAGAACGCCCGGATGCTCTTCCTTGATATGGAAGTATTGCTGGAGCATCGGCGTTCGCGGTTTCACGTCTAGGAATAGTATGGTCAATCCCTGAATCGGCAAAGGCGGCTCTGGCCGAGGCGTTGGCAAGTAAACTGTTGCCTTGATACGCGATTCTCTTTCTCTGTTGGTTTCTCATGCGGTCAATCAACTCGTCGACTCTGGTGCTTGGGCTGCGACCGCGCCACGTACTGCCGAGATCCAGGACACCAAGAACCCAGAGCACGGAGACTACGCAACGAACTACGCGCTGGTCGCATCAAAGGCCCTCGGTAAGCCGCCACGAGATGTCGCGACTCAGTTGGTTGAGCAGCTAAAGGACAATCCTGCCTTCACCGCTGTCGAGATTGCGGGGCCAGGGTTTATCAACTTCCGACTCTCCCCCGCATTTGCCGTCGGCTTCCTCACGAAGGTCGTGGACCTCGGCACTGATTTCGCGAAGTAGGTTCCTGATGCATCGAGCAAGCGGATCAATGTCGAGTTCGTTTCTGTCAACCCAAACGGGCCAATAACCATCGGCTCCGGGAGAGGCGCTGCTTACGGCAGCACGCTTTGCAATGTGCTTGAAGCGGCGGGAAACACGATCCATCGCGAGTACTACATCAACGATGGCGTGAACTCGGAGCAGATGCGGCTATTTGCCGAGTCTGTTCGAGCGATGGCAAAGGGCGAGGCAGTGCCCGAGAAAGGCTACCGGGGCGACTATGTTGACCAGGTGGCTAAGACCGCGATTGATCTTTTCGCTAAGGGCTTTAAGAGTCACATCGCGTACGCTCAAAAGCGTCTCGCCGAATCTAGCGACCCGGTGGTTCAGTCGATGTTTAAGCGACACCTCGAGTGCGATATTCGTCTGGACAAACTGTGCGAATCTATGCCCGCGGTCGAAGCGATTGCGGCAGCTGATCTGATGGATCTCAAGCTCATCTGCGAGACCTTGATGACCGAAAGCCAGTCCGAAGCGCTCAAGAACTTTGGAGTCACATTTGACACGTGGTTCAGCGAACAAACGCTCCACGATCAAGGGATCGTCGATCAACTTGTTGACCAGCTGATCGCGAACGGCGTCGCCGACGAAGAACCTTATCGAACGGTCGTCAAATTCGCGCGAGGCGGCAAGATTGATGAAATCATCAAAGAGCCGCAAACCGTCGAGATGGAAGCGGAAGACGGTGAAGCCGCCGTCGGTGACACCCAAGGAACAACCCTTTGGCTCCGTTCGACCATGTTCGGCGACGATATGGACCGTGTGCTTCGACGACGCGACGGCCGACCGACGTACATCACGAGCGACGTCGCCTATCACAAGGACAAGTTCCGAAGGCCAGCAAACGCAGACAAGCTCATTACCGTGCTTGGCCCCGACCACCACGGTTACATCGGGCGTTTGACAGCGGTCGTTGCTGCACTGCTGAAAACGCCAGACCAGACCAACGAGCAGGCACTGGCAGAGGCAAAAGAAAAGCTGGACGTCCAAATATTTCAGCTTGTCAGGTTCGTGAAAGACGGCAAGCCCGCTCCGATGCGGAAGCGCGATGGGAATATTTTCGCCCTGAGCGACTTGGTCAATGAGATTGGCGAGAAGGTGAAACCGAACGGTACGCCGCAAGAAAAGACAGAAGCCGGCCGCGACGTCGCGCGCTTCTTCTACTTGATGCGGAGCCACGACACCACGTTCGACTTCGACCTCGATCTTGCCTCCAAGCAGAGCGACGAGAACCCTGTTTTCTATGTGCAGTACGCCCATGCGCGAATCTGCAGCGTCATCGCAAAGGCGGCAGAAGGTGGCCTGACATCTGAAGGAGCGGACTTGAACCTGCTCATACATGATCGTGAAAAGGCGCTGATCTGCAAGATCGTCGACTTGCCGAACGAAGTCGATCGGTCAGCAGCTGACTACGGAGTACATCGCCTCGCGACATTCGCCATCGAACTGGCGAGGACCTATCACCACTTTTACGATGTGTGCCGAGTGAATCAACCCGACCAGCCAGAGCTTTCTCGTGCAAGACTCGCGCTCTGTGAAGGCACGAGGATTGGGCTTCAGGCAGTTTGTCGACTGCTCGGAGTGAGCACCCCCGAGCGAATGGATCGGACGGAGACGCCATCCGAGGTGTAGTCGGGGCGTTGATCGGTGCTTGTGCAGGCTATGGCTACCACCGGTTGATGCGTTGCGTAGGCTCGCATTGCATCAACCGGAAATATCCGTTAGTTCCGATCCTCATTCTGGGGATCGTCGGTTTTATCGTCGCGAGTCGTTAGCGACTGCCACGGTAGTACTTCGCAGGCTGACCGAATCGGGTCGGGCCTTTGGAGGCACCAAGCTGTCGGGACCCAGCCGGTCGCGAGGCACTTGCCACTGCGGTTGGTTGTGGAATCGGTGCCGGAAGCCCCTGGGCTCGTGCAATCGGAATCCTTCGCTTCATCAACTTCTCGATTTCGCGAATTGATTTGGACTCTTCGTCCGTTGCAAGCGTGACGGCAGAACCTTCACGACCTGCTCGACCTGTTCGGCCGATTCGGTGGACGTAGTCCTCTGGCGAATTCGGAACGTCGTAGTTGACGACGAGGGAAATGCCAACCACGTCGATTCCGCGTGAAGCGATGTCGGTCGCAACGAGGATTTGGCTCTCACCAGATCGGAATGCATTAAGCGCCGAGTCACGCTGATTCTGGCTTCGATCTGCGTGGAGTTCTCCAACGCGATGGCCTCTTGCCTTGAGTCGGCGAGTAAGGCTTTGCGCACCTCGTCTCGTCCGCGTGAAGATGAGGATCGGGCCTTCTTGTCCCTTGAGGAGCATGTCCAGCAAAGGCTGCTTCTGCGTCCGGTCGAGCATGTAGACCTTTTGGTCAACCTGGTCTGGCGCACGGCCTTGGGCTGCAATCGAAACGTGCTGTGGATTCTTCATCAGTCCACGAGCGATTGCTTCAACCTCGGGAGCGAGGGTTGCGGAGAAAAGAAGGGTCTGCTGTCGTCGCTTCAGGCCATGGGTGAGCGATTCGATGACCGGGCGGAAGCCGAGATCGAGCATTCGGTCTGCTTCATCGAGCACGTAATGCGTGATGTCGAGCAAGTCAAGATGGCGCTCCTTAACGTGGTCAAGAATTCGACCTGGCGTGCCAACGATGAGTGATGGCTTTGCCTGGAGGCGCGCTCGCTGTGGTCCGAGTTTGGTACCGCCAATCAGTAGCGCGCTCTTGAGGTTGAACATTCCGAGGAATGGCTCAAGCGCTTGGATGATCTGCGTCGCGAGTTCGCGAGTAGGAACAACAACGAGGACGCGCGACTTGCCATCGCGTAGCTTTTCAAGGAGGGGGAGTCCGAAAGCGAAGGTCTTGCCCGTTCCGGTTTGGGCAATCCCAATAAGGTCAGCCCCGGTGAGAACGATAGGAATCGCCTTCTCTTGGATCGGGGTCGGTGTGGTGAATCCTCTTGATTCAACACGGTGCACG
>JBBRHU010000068.1:0-11758 GCA_038222255.1 Fimbriimonadales bacterium
CGTGGCGTTCTTCGGGTTGGTGAGTTACCAACCCGAAGAACGGTGGCAGGATCGGGTTGTACAGGAAGCCCGTTCGTGCGGAATCGCCTTCCTCGCCACCCTTCCGCTGATTGCCTACCATCAGGGCTATTTCGGACTTACTTCTCCGCTCGCAAACCTCCTCCTCGTTTTTGTGCTTCCTTGGGTGTTGCTTGGAAGTTTCGTTGGCTTCGCTCTCTCTCTCATTTCGTTGCCCTTGGCTGCAGCGTGGATGCAAGCGGTAGTCGAACCGCTCCTGGGTTGGGTTCAAGCTGTGCTCAAGTGGACAGGTATCCCTGAAGCCCAAGTTGCGATTCCCGCTTTTTCGGGTTATCTTCTCCTCATGGTCTACGGACTTGCCTTACTTGCCTGGAGGAGAAAGCGGGTTGAAGCCTAAGTTGTGGGGTCCGGTTGCGCTCTTCGCGGCGGCGGGTGTGGGCTACTTTGTTGCCGGAAGTGCGAATTCGGGCACACAGGTTGTGTTTATGTCGGTTGGGCAAGGCGACTGCACGGTCTTCATCAGCAATGGAAAGGCGATCCTCGTTGATGCGGGTCCGGCTGTGAGAGACTATGATGCCGGCAAGAGAATCGTCGTGCCGAAGTTGCGAGAGTACGGGGTCGATGAAGTTCTGCTCGTGCTCTTGACTCACCCCGACGGCGACCACATTGGTGGCACTGGAGCGGTATTGCAGGCTTTTCCCAAAGCGAAGGTGGCGATCAATACAAGTTATCGCCACAATCCAGACCTTTTGGCAAGTTTCTCTCGTTGGGGATACCGTGAGGAGAATGTTCACTGGATGACAGGAAACGAACAGGTTCAGCTCGGAGATTTCAAGTTTGACCTGTGGCTCCCGGACCGACCTGACTCTGCTCCAACGAATGATGCTTCCCTCTTTTGCTATGTCCAAGCTGGCAAAACAGGGATGGTCCTCACCGGCGATGCTCCCGAAGTCACCGAGATTGAGATGCAGAAGAAACGGAACTGGAATGCTGAGATTCTGAAAGCGGGCCACCACGGGAGCAAGTCGAGCACGGGAGAATTTTGGTTGCAGGCGGTACAGCCAACGACGGCGGTCATCTCTTGTGGCAAGAACAACACTTACGGCCACCCCTCAAAAATCGTGATGAAGCGGCTCGAGCAGTTTCGAGTCAAGGCGCTTCGAACGGACGAGCAGGGAGACGTGATCTTTCAGCTGAAGAACGATACGATGGTCAGAGTTTCTCTGACGACTTCCCGTGTGGGAACGCCCGAGAGCTCGCGTAAAGAGTGATGCCGCGGTTTGAGATCCAAGAGCCGACGAGGGCCATCACGACCAACAACAAGATTCGAACAAGGATTGTCCCAAGTGAGTTTCCGGCGGTCACAAAGTCGAGCTCACCCTTACCACCGGGCTTGACCTGTATGTTCAGCGCGGTTTCCTTCGGAACGGTGAACATCTCGAAGGCGAGCTTGAAGGTCATTGCCAACAAACTCACTCCACCCAGGAACACCATGATTCCAATGAGGGAGCCAAACCAGTCTCGTTGTGGGCGAGGTTCAGGCACTTTCGACTTCGACGCGGTCTCCGACTCGGATAGTTCCATCTGTGATAACTTTCGCCAGCATCCCTCGTTTGCGTTGGGTCTTTGCGATGAATTCTTGAGGATCCTCAGCAAGGTATTTTGCCATCTTTGTGCATGGAGTGCAGTCCTCCTCAAGTTCGACTGTCACCTCTCCCACCTTGATCCGCGTTCCAACCGGGATCAACTGTAACCCCGGGAGGTCTACGGTGATCTGTTCTCGTAGCTCGCCTGGTTTGTAGCCAAACTCGCTCAAGTTCTCCGTGCTGATCAAAAGTGCTTGACGTGTCGTGCGACCGAAGCATCGATCTCCGACAAATCCAGATCCACCTTTGGCTTGAAGCTGGTCAACTGGTTGGAGTTGTCCTGGCGCAGGCTTAAGGTAGAGGGCAACAACTGCTCCGGACGGCATACAAGGGTTATACCGGATGGCTGGGTCGTTGGCTATCCGCGCACCTCAGCAACCTGTCCAGCGGAGAGACTGAACGAAACGATCCCCATTGCGGGTTGAAAGGTTTTCTTGCCTACTCTTACCGGCAAGGTTGTACGTAGTCGAATCGTTCCAGTTCCGGCGACGCGCTTTAGGCTTGCCGACTTGAGTTTCCCACCGTGCCAGGCGATCGAGACTTCAACTCCTCCACGCGCTCGGAGACCACTCACCTGGCCATCTGGCCAAGCCGAGGGGAGCGCCGGGAGAAGCTGAACGGTCCAAGGTTCGTCGGGTTTCTCGTGGTGGCTCTGAAGCAGCATCTCTGTGATCCCGCTCGTCGCCCCAAAGTTGCCGTCAATTTGGAACGGCGGGTGGGCATCGAATAAGTTGGGATAGCTGCCTCCCCCTCCCGCTCCGTAAATCGTTTCCCGGACTCCGGTTGGCTTGAGAAGCGAGCCGAGGAGCCGGAAAGCGCGGTCACCGTCGCCGAGCCGAGCCCACCAATTGATCTTCCACGCCATGCTCCAGCCGGTGGAGGCGTCGCCGCGCCGTTCAAGGGTCATTCGGGCGGCTTTCGCAAGTTCTGGAGTTCCCTGCGGAGTGATCTGGTCGCTAGGGAACAGCCCGTAGAGGTGCGAAACGTGGCGATGATGCGGTTCGGTCTCGTCGTAATCTTCAAGCCATTCCTGAAGTTGGCCGTTTTTGCCGACCTGGTGGGGGGCAAGTTTCTTTTTTGCATCGAGCAGCTTCTTTCCGAACTCGGCATCAATTCCGAGGATCTGAGCCGCGGCGTGAGTGTTGCTGAAGAGTTCTCGGATGATCTGCATGTCCATGGTCGGTCCCATGCAGATGTGCGCACTTCGACCGTCCGGGAGCTTGAAGGCGTTCTCAGGCGAGTTAGAGATGGCAGTGACAAGCCAACCGTGCTTGGGCTCAGTCACCAAGCTCGCCAAGTAGTATTCGGCCGAGGCTCGTAAGGTCGGATAGACGCGCTTTAGGTAGCTCTTGTCTTGTGTAAACGCGTATCGCTCCCAAAGATGCTGGCATAGCCAACCCGAGCCGGAGTTCGTTGCTCCCCACGAAGCTGACTCTCCTGGCGGCGTGTAGCCCCAAACGTTTGTGATTACGTGTGCCACCCAGCCGGGAGCGTTGTAGTATTCACGAGCGGTTTTGCGACCGGGCTCCACCAGCGATTCGATGAGGGAGGTGTACGGAAGTGAACATTCGGCAAGGTTCGTGCTTTCCGCAAGCCAGTAGTTCATCTGAACATTGGCGTCGATATGGTAGTCACCGTTCCATGGAGTTTGAACTTCTTCAGCCCAGATTCCTTGAAGGTTTGCGGGCAATCCGCCTGGCCTAGAGCTGGAGATAAGAAGGTATCGACCGTACTGGAAGTAGAGTGCGGCAAGGTCAGGGTCGGCTGCGCCTTTTGCAAATTCTGCGATCCGCTTGGGAGTGGGGAGCTCCGAGTTCTTGGTTTTCGGAAGATCGAGCGTGACCCGGTTGAAGAACTTCTGGTGGTCATCGACATGGCGCTTTAACAGTTCCGGCCAAGTCTTCTTGATCGCTCGCGTCAGTCGGGTCTGGTAGGCGGCTTGGAACCTTTCTCCATCCCAGCTACCGGGGATCGGTCCAGCGTAGTTTGTTCCAGCGGTGACGAACACAAGGACTTCGCTCGCGTCCTTCACGTTCACGCCTTGGTCGGAGGACTCGATCGTTGCGGCCCCGATCGGCACGACCTTGAGCAGGGCACCGAATTTCATGCCTTTGCCCCCCTTGCCGTCTGAAACTTGACCCTGCATGTGCAGGCCGTCTTTGCCAACAGCGGTGGTCGTGACGTTTTCTGGTCGGGTGAGCCGCACGGCACAGTTGAGCGCACCCACCTTGTCTGATTTGACGCGGTACACCAACACTCCGTCGGGAGCGGAGGCAATCAGTTCTCGAGTCTGCCGGACTCCACCTACAGAGAGGTCAACGGTTGCCAAGGCGCTGTCGAGATCGAGTTCACGCCGGTAGGAATCTGCCTTGTTTCCACCCGTGTATTCGACCACGAGATTGCCCAGAGTTTGATAGCAGCCGAACGGGCCGGTCTTGGCAGCGCCGTAGGATGACCCCGGCCCATCGCACACAAAAACTCGGTTGACCAGGGCCTCTGCCTCGGGATTCTTGCCCTGCCGAAGAAGCGAAATGATCTCCGGAAGCGCCTTGTTTGCCCCCATCTTGTTCTGGTCGTGGGGCCCCCCCGACCAGAGCGTGAGCTCGTTAAGGGCAATTCGGTCGCGCTCGACGCCACCGAACAACATTCCACCGAGTCGCCCACTTCCAACCGGGCAAGACTCTGTGAAGGCCGCCGCAGGAGCGGTGAACCAGAGCTTGTGAGCGGACCTTGGAGCAGACATCATTGTCAATGAGAAGCAGAGTGCGGACAGCATTCTGCCGGGATGTTACCGCCCGAACCGAGGCTCACTTCACCGTTCATGTCAACATATCTCCATGATTTCTCTTGGAAGTGTAGATACACGATGAACTGGCTTAGCGACCCCAGTGCATGGGTTGGACTGATCACGCTCACCGTGCTTGAGATTGTTCTTGGCGTAGACAACATCATCTTCATTTCGATTTTGGCGGGCAAGTTACCGAAGGCAGGCCGAGCAAAGGCACGAACTCTTGGCCTTTTGGTCGCGTTGGTCAGCCGCATTGCGCTACTCCTCAGCATTGGCTGGGTGTCTAGCCTCACAGCGCCGATCTTCACACTCTCTGGTGCGGGATTGGAGAAGGAAGTTGCCGAATTCAGCGGTCGCGATCTCGTCTTGCTGTTTGGCGGACTCTTTTTGATCTACAAGGCGGTCAAAGAGATCCACCAGAAGTTTGGCGAAGACGAGGAAGGCGAGCACAAAGAGGCCAAACTCAAGCGCCCCAAGCTTTCAGCCGTCTTGATGCAGATCATGGTGATCGACATCGTCTTCTCGCTCGACAGCGTTATCACCGCAGTCGGCATGGTGAAAGAGATCGGCGTCATGATCTCCGCCGTCGTCATTGCGGTGGGCTTCATGATGTTCTTCAGTGGAGCGATCGCTGACTTCGTGGACAAGCACCCCACGATCAAAATGCTCGCCCTCTCCTTCTTGGTCCTCATCGGCGTAAACCTCGTCGGCGAAGGCTGCGGACAGCACGTAAACAAGAACTACACCTACTTCGCAATGGCGTTCGCGGTGTTGGTTGAGTTGTTGAACATCAAGCTACGCAAGAAGATCCTGCCCGACCTGCCAGAAGATGCGCAGTTGTAGGAAGATTAAGAGCCTTTCGAATCGGATTTTGGTCGTGGATTCAAATTTGAAAACCACCCGGATCTCCCCCTAAATCCCCCTCACGATCGGGAATCGCGAGGGGGACTTCATGCGAGTCCCTTTCTTGTGTTCTCGTATGAGGCAAGGGATTTAGGGATGGAGATCAACAGCTGTCTACATTGGGAAATGGGGTGTCCCCTTGGGTCAAGGTGAAAGCGGGATCAAGCGCAGCGAGGCGCGTAATCTTCTGGGTAGAGCAATCGAAGATCTGATCCGACGTCGGCTGTCCAGTCTAGTACGTCTCGTGGGATGACGGACCAAGCTGGCACATGGCCCCTGACGTTCGGCTCGCAGATGCCTTTCGAGGACGACGATTCTACGGTCTTGGCGGTTTCCCTGTGCTCGACGAACGTGACTCCGCAGGTTGGCTCCGTGACTCGCGGCTCCGTATCGGTAAGTCGAGGAACCATCCTGCACTGGTGATCATTATGGTATATTGACTATACGCATGGGCAAGGATCTCGTCTGGATGGGCGCAAGTCTGAAAGACCTGAAGGGCTTACCAGCAGAGGTCCGTACGGAAGTGGGCCACGCCTTGCGAGAGGCCCAAGACGGCGGAAAGGCGAGGTCGGCGAAGCCGATGAAAGGCGAAGGCTACGGGGCGAGTGTTCTTGAGATCGTCGAAGACTTTAACACCGACACCTACAGATGCGTGTACACAGTGAAATTTGAGGAGGCGATTTACGTCCTCCACAGCTTCCAGAAGAAGAGCACTCAAGGGGTCAAGACCCCGCAAAGGGATATCGACATCATCAACGCGAGGCTGAAAGATGCCGAGGAGTTGCACAGGAAATGGATAGAGTTGCAGAAAACAGCAAAGGGCCAAGTGAAGGCGGAAAAACCGAAGAGGAAGAAGTGACGTTCACTCGTAGCAGCGGGAACGTATTCGCGGACCTTGGGCTTGAGAATCCAGAGGAGTTGCTCCACAAGAGCCGCTTGGTGTCAGTGATAGGCTCCGTCATCGCAAGACGGAGACTCACACAGGTCAAGGCTGCGGCGATCATGGGCGTTGCACAGTCCGATCTGTCAAAGCTGCTCCGCGGCCGCACCACGAGCTTCTCGATCGACAGGCTGTTTGGCATGCTCGTTTCCCTGGGGGTTTCGCCTCACATCAGTTTCGAGGTGCCCGCCAAATACGGGGCTCCTGGGAGGGTGGTGATGGAGGATCTGCCACCGCAGGCGGAGAAAGTCGACCGAAAACTCCAGCCTGCCTGAAAGCGACGCGCGTTCTCAGGGACCAGTGGCGCCAGGCCCGACGATCCTGTGATACGGGCAGTGGCCGTCTCCCACGACGCCCTCAATCAGCCGCTGGACCAGGTCACCTTGGCCACCTGCGCATTGAAGATCAAGAAACCTCGCACTCCCCAGAGAGTAATGCAGTACATAGTTATCCGATAACGGCGACCAAAAAGCTTAACCCGAATTGGACGTCAAGCACCTTGATTACATAGTCGGATTTGCCGTTCGACTAGGGAACCACAATGGCCGCTTGCTGCGCTGTGTTGATGCTGGCCCCTTTCCCCCGACCTGACACTTGCATGTGTGCATCAACGATCGCCAAGGAAGCTGGGGAGGCTACCGTGGGTCGGGGATCCCGAGGTTTGCAAGGCGTTCTCTGAGGGATGGGTGGGTCAGGATTTTGGAGTCGTACGGAGTCCAGTCGAGCGGGAGGCCTTGGTAGCGATGGAGACCGGAGAGGCAGCTTGCAAGGGCAGCGCCGTAGCCGTGGTCTGCGGCGAAGGCGTCGCAGCGGAACTCTAGCTTTCGGCTAAGGGTGCCGGTGATGTAGGTGCTAATGGGCCACAGTGTTGCCGCGCCGAGAAGGCACGTGGTGAGGGTATATGGGTTGGCCGGGCTGACGAATCCGAGTCCGGCGACGAGGCAGCCCATCAATAGCCCAAGTGCCAATCCAGCAAGCCGTCTCCGCTTCTCGAGCCGCTTAGGGTCTTTGTTGATGGCGTGGCACACCTCGTGAGCGATGACTCCGGAGACTTCTTCAATCGAAAAGAGGTTCACGAGGGCGGTGGTCAGGAATGTGCTTCCGTCGATTGCAACAATTGCGTTTGCGACGGTGGATGGAATGAGCACCACCCGCTTTGGGTTGAATCCGCACTTTTCCAAGGTTGAATTGATCGCGTGGGCAAGCTCGCTGTCGTCAGGCACCGGAACTTGGCCCTTCACCGTAACCGCAATCGCGAATCGCTGGGCGCTGGAGGCAATCACCAAGAGGCCAAGGAATGGAATCCCGGCTTCGAGCATTCCAGCGAATGCCATCCATAGTGCGACGCCGCCAAAGAATGTGAGCAGAGCAATGACGATTACTCCAAACCATCGTTGGATCATTGGCGTAAAGCAGCCTTGCAATTGGGGATTGGCAGCGATCAAGTCTCTGTCGCGTTTTGCTCGCAGGAGAACTCCAATTGCAAGGCTGATCAATACGGCAAGAGCCGTGCCGCAGAAGAGGAAGACATCGGCTCGATAGTCACGACGAAGGTCAGGCGAAGCGCTGAAGGCTTCGAATAGTGAAATCGCGAACAGGCTCACGGTCATGAGGCGAACAATCAAGCGTTGTCTGGCTTGACGAAGGTAATGCCGCCCACACTCCTCGAGGCTTCGAAACCGATCTGGCCCGGGCCGGATTTCCGGGGTCCAAGCAAGATGGGGCCGAAGGCATCCGTAGAAGGCCAAAAGCATAAACGCCCCGCCGAGAATCCACGGGGTAATCACTGCGTGGTGCCCCTCACGTTCGCATCCTGCATGTAGAGGATTGTGCTCGAATCTCGGATTCGAGGATCAAGGTGCCTCTCCGTCTCACTTCTCATCTTCTCGTCCAATGCTCGGATCGGGCCAGAAAATCGTTGTGTTTGGGAACACCGCTTTCAAATTGGGCAGTTCTGAAAAAGCGTCGCAGACCGCACAAGAAACAGACAAGATATCGAGATACAAATCAGTTGCACTGGGGAGGCATTTGAGAGAATGCACAATCTGTTCAGCATCCGTACCGTGAGCACCAAAATGACTAAGTTCGATGGAATTCCAATTTGACATCAATGCAAAGAAATCTCAGTTTGCATCGAGAACACAGCTTTTTAATATCAGCCACCAACTGTATGTCATGGTGATAACTGATAAGCTATACCAGGTAAGTAGAAGGCTACCAAATGTAATCCTACCTGCCCGAGATAACATCAAGGACCTCAGGATAAAGAGTTTGATAGGACCAAGCTTCAGCATTCTTGCCTTTACGTCCTCTAATATTCTGAATCTTGCAAGCCTCTAGTGCGGTCTCGCGGGTGGCTTCAATAAGAAGAAGATGCAGGACTAATCCAATAACATGAAATGCAAAATCATCCTCAAGCCAGCAATTGCGGATCTCGATTTCACTGCTCCCAATTTCAGCTACTGCCAGAGCTTACTGTAATCTATTGTACAAAAGAGTATCCGGTAAGGTCCCTCCCTCGCGTTCCGACGTGAGGGAGGGATTTAGGGAGGGAGATCACCCACCCTACAATTAGCCACTTGTTGTTTTACTTGACAACCCTGTTGAAATTGGGAAACGGGATTGTCTCCCCCTAAATCCCCCTCACCTCGGACTGCGAGGGGGATTTACTTAATAGGCTTTCGATACTCGGCTAACTCTTGAGTTGCCTTGGCGCCAATCTCTTTCAGGGCTTCTTCCCACTTTTTCCTCATCGGCGCCAGCGTGTCTCGAATCGCTTCGGCGACGGCGAGGTCTCGGAACCATTTGTGGTTGGCGGGGATGATTCGCCAAGGGGCGTCCTTGGTTGAGCAGCGGTCGAAGATCTCTTCGTAGGCCGCCGTCGTTTGCTTCCAAAAGTCGCGCTCTTTCCAGTCTCCGACGTTCAGCTTCCAGGCTTTGTCGACTTCTTGCTCTCGCTCAAGGAGGCGTCGCTCTTGCTCATCCTTGGAGATATGCAGGAAGAACTTCACGACCAGGGTGTTTGACTCTGCGAGCAACTCTTCAAAGGCGTTGATTTGATCGAACCGTTTCCGCCATATCTTTTCCGGAGCTAATTCATGGATTCGCACGGCGATGACATCCTCATAGTGCGAGCGATTGAGGATGGAGATTCCTCCTTTGGGAGGGGCATGGGGATGAACTCGCCAGAGGAAATCGTGCGACAGCTCTTCAGGAGTCGGTGCCTTAAAACCCGTCACGTGGCAGCTCTGGACGTTGATGTATTCCAATACTCGATTGATCGCGCCATCTTTTCCGGCCGTGTCTCGGCCCTGGAAGACAAGGAGCAAGCCAGTCGAGCGGGCAGCAAACATTAACTCTTGGAGCTCAGAGATCTCCTTGGCAAGCTCGGCCTGCCTTGAATTGGCGTCGACCTTCTCAATGCCATCGTGATCATCGGGATCGATGTCAGCGAGATGAATCTTGTCGCCGGGTTTTACAATTCGAACGTATGGCATTAGAGCTTCTCCGATGCATTGGTGACGCCGTTCGAATAACCGCTCCAGAATTGGATGACAATGAAGCCGATGTAAAGTGCAACGCAAAGCGCAACCACAACTCCCATGACATGGCCCAACTGAACCGAGCGAGTGGAGGCTTCCGCTTCGTAGAAGGTTGCCATTTTTTGAAGCATCTGGTCGAGGTTGCCCGTGGTCTCGCCCGTGTGAACCATGTCGAGGACGATCGGGCTAAACGCACCGGTCGCAGCAAAGGTTTCGTGGACTCCGTCGCCCTGTTCAAGTCGCTTGTAGGCGGGATACATTCGTGAGCGGAGGTATTCGTTGCCACAAGCGTCAGCGGCCATCGGCAGGGCTTTGGACATCGGCACACCGCCACGATAGAGGGCTCCAAACGCTCGACCGAACTTGGCCATCGCCATTTCCCGCATGGTCTTTCCGAACCCTGGCACCATGAGCACCATCTGATCCCACTGATACTTGATCCGTGGGTTCGCGAGGCCGACTCGGAAGAAGAGGAAGATGCCGACGAGAAGTGGCGCTAGCCAGATCCAGGTGGAAGGTGTTGTCAACGGAGACCAGAGCTTGATCGAACCGTTGAGCGAGGAGATGATCGCATTCGCGACAATGATGATCAGGATCGACGCCCCAATCTGGAGCTTGGGATAGAACGTGACGCGGCGGTAGAGGTTTCGGAGTTCGATCTCTCTCTCGACGTAGTCGCCGACTTCCTGCAAGGCGCGGTCAAGGAAGCCGCCTTCTTCACCAGCGCGCACCAAGCTCACCATGACAGGGGTGAAAACCTCGGGGTAGCGTTGAAGTCCGGCAGAAATGGGTCGCCCAGCTTTAACGTGGTCGCGGACTTCGGTGACGATCAGCTTCATCTTTTCGTTCCGCATCTGTCCGGCCAGTGTCGTCATGGTTTGGACGATCGGCACGCCTGCATCGAGCATCGTTGCTGCCTGGCGGAAGAAGAAGAGATGGTTCTCCAGCTTCACCTTTCCGAAAAGCGGTCCGACCACGCTCGTTGCCATGTAGCTTCGTTCGTGAGTCGGTGGCGAATATTTCGGCGTCGCAATTTCGTGCAATCGAGGAGCCTCGGTGCCTCCCTCGACCGGTCGGGGCGTCGCTATCACTTGGTTGAGCGGATCCCCGTGGTTCGCGGCCACGCCAATCTGAGTCACGTTCAAGCCCCGCGCTGCAAGCTGCTGAGAAACCTGGTCTAGTGACGTTCCGAAGGCTCGACCGCTGATCATCTCGCCGTCGGACTGGGTTGCTGAATACTCAAAGGTTGGCATACGGGCTCTACTCGTTCTCGGGGGCAAATACCTTGAAGATATTATCGTAGTGGGTGCGATACCCTGTTGCGAGGATGGGCAAGATGATGAGCGCGAGGGTGACAAGTCCAACCAAGTAGAGTCGCTTGGTGATCATGTTATTGCGATTCGCAAGGTCCCTTCCTGTCGCCTTGCCGACTTCGCCAAGCGCCTTGGGGACGTCTCCAGTAAGTTCGCCATTCGTGACGACGTCCACATATTCGGCTGGAATCATCTGAGTGCGACGCATCGCGGCAGAAAGCGGCTCATTCTCCTTCATCCGACTAGCCTCATCCATAAGCTTCTGTCGCAAGACGAGGTTCGGAATCGTGGCGGCCGAAAGTGCGAACACGGTATTCGGCGTAATTCCCGCGCGGCTCAGCCGACCCATCACCCAACAAAATCGGTGGGTGGCTTCGGCTTTCAGCCGCCCCGAAACAAAGGGGACCATCAGCGCAGTCCGGTGGCGCATCATGCTTAGCTTTCGGGAACCAAGCACGATCTGCATCAGCGGAATGCCGCAGAGGAGCAACAGGGGAACCCATCCCCTCGCCTTCAACGCTGTGATTAGCGTCTTCATGAAAGTTTCGACAGCCGGCAAACTGCCGCCTGCCTTGTCCTGGACCATCATCGTATCGCCCGAGGCCTTT
>JBBRHU010000069.1:0-11690 GCA_038222255.1 Fimbriimonadales bacterium
CTTTGGCTACCAAGACATCTACTTGCTCGACCTCTCCTCTGGCACCAAAACCAAAGTGCTAGAGAAGACGCACTGGGGCGGCGACTTTTCTCACACTGGTCGATACATCACGTTTTACGAGCGCAAGAATTGGTGGATCTACGATATCGACAAGGAGAAGAAGACCAACTTGACCGGGAAGTTGCCAGGAACTTTCGAGGATGTAGAAGACGATCACACGACACCCGAAAAGCCGCCTGCCGGTCCTGGTGTGATCTGGCTGAAAGACGATGCAGGCGTTTTGGTCTCGAACCAGCGAGACTGGACGTTGCTGAGAATGCCTTCGCTACTCGCAACACAACTGACCAACGGTGGAACTGAGCAGATCGATTTCAGCCCGGTTCGATTGACGGAGAACGGCGAAGACATGACGATCACTGAGCCGTTCTACTTCCGGGCGTTCAACGAGAAGACGAAGGCAAGCGGCTTTTATTCTTCCGATTCCCTCGGGAAAGGGAAGATGCTGTTCTACGAAGATTCAAACGTGAACGGCTTGGTGAGAGCGGGGAAGACCGACCGGGTTATGTTCACGTTGAGTTCGTTCGACAAGTCTCCAAACCTCCTCGTCTCGAATCTCGGATTCACCGCCGCAAAGCCGGTCACAAAGACGAATCCGCAACAGGCGAACTTCCTTTGGGGCAAAACCGAACTTGTGAAGTACAAGAGCCGCTGGGGCAAAGAGCTCGAAGGAGTGCTGATTTATCCGGCGAACTACGTGGCGGGGCGTAAGTATCCGATGATCACGTACATCTATGAGAAGCTCAGCCAGGGCCTTCACAACTACGTGGCGCCAAACGCGGACAATCCCTACAACTTGCAGGTGTTCTCGCAGGAGGGCTACTTCGTGTTCATGCCCGACATCGTCTACAAGGGGCGAACGCCTGGACAAAACGCTGTGGACTGCTTGGAACCAGCGGTTCAAGCTGTGCTCGACAAGAAAGTAGGCGTTGACCCTGCCAAAGTCGGCCTGACCGGCCACTCTTGGGGTGGCTATCAGACTGCCTTCGTGACCACCGTCAGCAAGATGTTTGCGGTCGGTGTCGCTGGTGCTCCGCTCACCGAGCTCACCAGCATGTATAACACCCACTACTGGAACGCAGGAATCACCAACCAGGTCCTGCTTGAAACGGGTCAAGGCCGACTTGAGGTCCCGTTTTGGGATGATCCAAAGTTGTACATGGACAACAGTGCCGTCTGGAGGTCGAAAGAGCGAACAGCCCCGATCCTGATTGGGCACGGCGACAAAGACGGCGCGGTTGACTACCATCAGGGCATTGCGCTGTACAACACTCTACGACGGATGGGCAAGAACTGCGTCCTGCTTGTGTACCCTGGCGAGAACCACGGGCTGAACTCGCTCCCTGTTCGCCGTGACTACCACAACCGAGTGCTCCACTTCTTTGATGTCTATCTCAAGGGAGCAAAGCCGGAGAAGTGGGTAAGCGACGGCGTTCCGTTTGGCGAGAAGTAAGTTCAGAGGGCCACCCCACTTCGGGGTGGCTTACTGGGCGATGTTCAGCTGGAATGCAAGGTTCACATCTCCACCAAGTGCTGAATTGCGGGTCCCTGTCATCGTGCCAGAACCTGTTGCTCCAGCGAACTGACCATTTCCGCCCAGAACGGTTAGGTTTGCTGCAAAGGTCGTGATGGTCGTTCCACTCGGAAGGGTGGCGGTGCCGGTCATCTGGAACGAGAGTTGAGACCCATCGGTGGTAGTGACGTTGACAACCCCAAAGAACGGACCATTTCCTCGTGTGTAGGCGACCGTGGCCAACATCTCGACCGTGCCGGCTGGGTTGACCGTCTTCCAATTTATCGTTGATGGACCGACCAAGCGATTCCATCCAGAGACACTTGTCCCGCCGTTGTAGGTGCTCAAGACGGTGGACTGCGAAGTCATTGCGCTGGTGAAAGAGAGGTTCGCAGCATTGACCGGGTTGGACCTCCCGCCACAACCGACAGAGCAAATGCAAAGTGCAGCACCAAATACCACGATAGGTCTCATACCCTCATCTTTTCATATTTTAGGCATCGAAGGGTAGTATCTGCCGATGCGCGGATGGCTGACTCTCTCTCTTCTTGCACTTGTGGCAATGACCCAAGCGTCGGATCAGTTTGGTCCGCTTGAGATTCGTAATAACCGGTCGCTCTCACTGCCTTTCTATCGTTTTGAGCCTAGGGCTTCGGTTTTGAAGCTCGGAGAATCCCAATGGAACTTCGGATTTTCCATTGCAAATGACATCCGAAAGGAGAGCTTTGGTGGCAAAACGTTGTTTGAAGATCACGAAACGCTGCGGCTGATGCCCCGCTATCGACGTGGCCTCGGACATGGACTCGACCTTTCCGTTGATCTCCCAATCTATGTTCGGAGTGGTGGGTTCCTTGACCCGATCATCACCTGGTGGCACCACTACATCACGGGGACATACGGAAAATTCAGGGACACTATCCCTAACGGTCAGTCAAACATTACGGTGCCAGGGGCCGCACCTTTTGGCCCCGCCAGCGGAATTGGAGATCTCTCGGCAAGCCTGTCAAAAGATCTTGGGAAAGGGCTCGTTGCTTCGGTCGGACTGAAGCTGCCGACAGGACGGGCAAACGCGCTGTTCGGAAGTGGCGCCATGGACATCGGGCTTTCGTTCCAGTACACGCACAAATTCGGACCTGCGTTTAGCGGATTTGCCCAGATGGGAGGAGTCCTCCAGGGTCGCGCCACTCGGCTGCCAAACTCAAGGCCGACGGTTGGACAATTCTCATTCGGCTTTATGTGGCAGCCTAACTCTCGAGATCGCTGGATCATTCAGACCCAGGCGGAAGACTCCGCATGTCGAACCGGATTGCCAGACTCAGATAAGCGCCATGGTATCGCGAGCATCGGTTTCCAACACGCGCTTTCTTCGAGGCAGACTCTGGAGTTCTTTTTCTCGGAGGACCACGACGGATATAACAAGTTGCTCACCGCTGTTGGTCCAGACCTAACCATCGGCCTCCGGCTGATGACGCGGTTCTAGCAAGCCCCGGAAATCGATCCAAGAGTTTCGATTTCCGACTAAAACCTTACGCCCGGTCCCTGGCTTAGCGTATAAAGATCGTGATGGATTCGAGGGAACTACACACGATTGAGGCGGAGCTCGAAAAGTTTGGAGCGCAGTGTCCATTCCCGAGAGGAATTCGCATGGCTGCCGACCAGATCACCGGTACTTTGCTCGCGCTGCTGTTCCCCCATTTCGCCGAGGCGGGCAAGCCAGTCACCCTCTCGTCGTGTGTAGGCGAACTCGACCACCTCTTGCTTTCGCTCCAAGGAGTCACCGATGCACCGATAATGGTTGACCTGTGGCCGTTTTGGCAGAATCTGCCAAACGTAGTGCGCTCACTTTGGGAAGACGCGAGCGCGACCCATTACGGGGACCCCGCCTCCACGAGCATCGATGAAGTGATCATGGCTTACCCTGGGTTTCTTGCCGTTGCGGTCTATCGCCTCGCCCACGAACTGTTCCTTCTCGACGTTCCGCTCTTACCCCGGTTGATGTCCGAAGAGGCACACCGTCGGACGGGGGTCGACATCCATCCTGGCGCTTCTATTGGACACTCCTTCTGCATCGACCATGCGACGGGCGTCGTCATCGGCGGGACAGCAATCGTTGGCAATGGCGTAAAAATATATCAGGGCGTGACACTTGGTGCGTCATCTGTCAATCGTAGTCTTGCAAACAGCAAACGACACCCAACGGTGGAAGACAATGTCGTCATTTATGCCAACGCAACCATTCTCGGCGGGACCACGGTGATCGGCCACGACTCCGTTATCGGCGGTAGCGCGTGGATAACCCAGTCGATCCCACCGTTCTCAGTGGTTGGACGTGACAGCGAAGTCCGTCCCCGGTCGAACAAGAACAACGAACTCGAGTTTAACATCTGATGAAAGTCAATTCCATTCTTCAAACCATTGGCAACACTCCTCATGTTCGCCTCAACCGGCTTTTTGACCCCCGAGTCACCGTGTACATGAAGCTCGAGCGCGCCAACCCGGGCGGAAGCATCAAGGACCGAATCGCACTTTCCATGATTGAGGAAGCCGAGAAGGCGGGAATATTGAATCCCGGCTCCGTGATCATCGAACCGACGAGCGGGAACACAGGGATCGGTCTTGCGATGGTTGCTGCGGTCAAGGGATATAAGCTCGTCCTCGTCATGCCCGAGTCGATGTCGATTGAACGGAGGCGACTCATGTCAGCGTACGGCGCCACCTTTGACCTTACTCCCAGGGAGAAGGGGATGAAGGGAGCGATCGCGAGGGCGACCGAGCTGGTCGAACAAACGCCAAATGCCTGGATGCCGCAACAGTTTACAAACCCCGCGAACATCAAGGTGCACCACGAGACCACCGCGCTTGAGATTCTCTCGGATTTTCCAGATGGCATCGACCACCTCATCACTGGAGTCGGAACTGGCGGCCACATCACCGGCGTCGCCGAGATCCTTAAGCCGAAATTCCCCTCGCTCAAGGTTTGGGCAGTCGAACCGACAAAGTCTCCGGTCATCTCCGGTGGCGAGCCAGGTCCCCACAAACTGCAAGGCATCGGGGCAGGGTTCATTCCTGAGAATCTCCATCGCGACATTCTCGATGGGGTACTCCAGATAAGCGAGGAAGAGGCGTTCGACTACACCCAGCGCGTGGCTCGGGAGGAGGGCATCTTCGTCGGAATTTCAAGCGGAGCCTCGCTTGCGGCAGTAGCGAAGAAGCTCCCGGAGATCGCAGACGGCGCGACCATTCTCACCTTCTGCTACGACACCGGTGAGAGATACCTGTCGGTTGACGGCCTGTTCTAGCCACAAGCACGAAGTCCCCCTCGCATTCCGGTGTGAGGGGGATTTAGGGGGAGATCCGGTCGGGGTGCAGTCTGAAAGTAATTTAAGATTCCGCGAGGGCGTCTGGCGACCAAAGAACTCACACAACGCAGCAGAAATTGCCATCTAGGATGTTAACATGAAAT
Organism: Fimbriimonadales bacterium; assembly: GCA_038222255.1. Classification (GTDB taxonomy): domain Bacteria; phylum Armatimonadota; class Fimbriimonadia; order Fimbriimonadales; family Fimbriimonadaceae; genus Fimbriimonas. The sequence goes on from JBBRHU010000069.1 coordinate 5,034, forward strand.
CAAGAGGCAAGGGGAATAGGCTCCGCACATATCTCATACTATTGCCTTGCGTTGTTGTTAGCGCTTACGCTGTATACACAACGAATTGCAAGAAATATTTGCTGCCAATGTATGAATACAAGGAAGGTCAGAAGTTGAGAATTTCATTGAATTCGTACACGGCGGGTTCAGGTCTTCTATCCTACACAATAACAAACTGTACAAACAGAACCATTGAATTCCTATGGCCTAGTGAGCACATCACCTTGTTTATTTCTGGTTCGGATTTGCTACAAACAAAAGACTCCTCTTATCATCGAACATTATACAAAGTCTAAATCTACTATGGTTTTGAAGAGTGGTGAGAGCTATTCTGAGACCATACGGATCAAAGCGTTTTATGACGATTACGAACTTGGAAACCAAGTGGTCCCTGCTCAGATCTATTATTCTGATTTGAATAATCGAAATAGAGATGGATTTGATTCGAAGCGGTTTGAAGAGGTGGGCGAAATATGCAGTCCATATTTTTGGGTGGAAAAGCGGTGGGGACAGTATGTCGTTTCGTGGTAATTAACACGTTTGAAAAGATTCTAAGAAATGGAAGCGACTACACACCGCCGGATGTCTATAGTCTGTAGGATGGTAGGTGTTCGCTGGCCAGATTTTCGCTTTAGATAGGCTATCGACGAGCTACACGTTCGACGAAAATGTCAGCTATGTCGTGGGTTTTTCAAGAACAGATCTCACAACAATGGCTTATGGAAGGCTAGTTGCGTTCCTCTCTGGAATCTCGGAGGAGCTATTTGACTCGTTTGTACCCTCGATATCGCAGTCTGCGCTACTCACGACAAGCCGACAGTCGCAGATTAGTGGAAGCGAAAGTAAAGAAGGACCAGTGGTGACTGGGTTGTCAAATCAGTGCCAAGAGTGTGAATCTGGAGCAAGCATCGGTTGTTCTTGAAGTAGCTCGATTCGATTTAGTTGCTCCACGGCAATTCCCTTTTACTCGGAAAAAGTTAATACTTTGGTGTCACCCAGCCTGTCCGATTTTGTTGCATCGGAGCTTCACAGTAAATTGTTGAACATCACTCGGCGCGGCACTGCTATCTCAAAAAAGCCCGTTGCCGATGTTGCGACGGTTTATCCTCTGGGCTTGGCGGTTTAGGCGGGCTGGCCCCCAGGTGGGGGGACGAGCGGGAGAATGGGATTGGGTGCCACTGCAGGGCGAGGATGGTTTATGCCTTTCACACCAGTGTTCGCCGGAGCCTCTCGCGTTCCTTCCGAATCTCCTGAAAGGTTATCTTTCATTTCATGGAGACTCCGAAGCAAAAGCGGAGAATGGCGTTCCAAAGTGGTCGGTCATGCTCACGAGTTGACCTTCTCGGTGTACCGATGAGGATTCCTGAGCTGATACTGGATCATCTCGATGCCCAGTCGGGAGCTGAACTTTTATCTTTGGGCGTTTGTGGTAATGCCAGAACCTCTCCAACTTCTCAGTCATCCTCAAGCAGACCAAAGGGCCGCTGGCAAAGTCGATCTTTGCCCGTTATCCCGTTTTCAGACCGAACTTCCCTCTGCCAAGTCGGGACCCTTACCGAAGTCCCCCTCGCGATTCCCGGTCGTGCGGGGAATTTAGGTGGAGATCCGGTTAAATGTCGCATCAGAACCCGCCCGCATTGTGCTAATTGCAAGGCCGGTCATCTCCCTCCCTAAGTCCCTCCCTCACGTCGGAACGCGAGGGAGGGAGTTGGAGGCTTACTTGTCTTCTTTGAACTCGGCGTCGATGACGTCGCCTTCGGCTTTCGGTGCCTCGGGGTGAGCACCTTGTGCGCTTTCAGCTTCAGCGGCCTTGTACAGGATCTCAGCGATTGCATGGCTTTCGGTTTCGAGGGCGGCGAAGGCGGCCTGAATCTCTGATTCATCCTCGGAAGAAAGCGCCTTTTTGAGGGCGGCTATCTTTTCAGTTGCGCTCGCTCGAAGGGCTTCGTCGATCTTTTCGCCTGCGTCCTTCAGGGTCTTCTCGGTGCTGTAGGCAAGGCTTTCCGACTTGTTCTTCAGCTCGACAAACTCTTGGGCCTTCCGGTCGTTCTCGGCGTTCATCTCGGCTTCTTGAACCATTCGGTCGATGTCGTCTCGCTTCAAGTTGCCGGAACCCGTAATCGTGATCGACTGCTTTTGGCCAGTGCCTTTCTCCATCGCGCTGACATTCAGAATGCCGTTGGCATCGATGTCAAACGTGACCTCGATTTGCGGGACTCTTGCCGGAGCAGCGGGGATGCCACCGAGGTGGAAGCGGCCGAGGCTCTTGTTATCTCGAGCAAGCGGGCGCTCACCCTGCAAGATGTTGATCTCAACTTCCGGCTGGTTGTCGACTGCGGTCGTGTAAACGCGGCTCTTCTTGGTCGGGATCGTGGTGTTGCGCTCGATGAGCTTGTCCATGATTCCACCCTGGGTTTCGACACCGAGTGAGAGCGGGGTGACATCGAGGAGAACGATGTTCTTGACTTCGCCGCCAAGAACGCCAGCTTGAATTGCAGCGCCAACGGCAACGACTTCATCGGGGTTGACGGAGCGGTTTGGCTCCTTACCTGTGAGCTTGCGGACAAGCTCCTGAACCTGCGGCATTCGCGTCGAGCCACCAACCATGATGATCTCGTCGAGTTCTCCGGCCTTCATCTTCGCGTCTTCGATCGCTTGGAAGAACGGCTTCTTGACTCGCTCCATGAGGTCAGCGGTGAGCTCTTCGAACTTCGCTCGGCTGAGGTTGAGATCAAGGTGCCTTGGTTCGTTGTCGACTGCCGTGATGTAGGGAAGGTTAATCTGGGTCGTCATCTGGCTCGAAAGCTCGATCTTTGCACGCTCAGATGCTTCGCGGAGTCGCTGAACGGCAGCGCGGTCTTTGATGAGGTCGACGCCTTGGTCCTTCTTAAACTCAGCGGCGAGCCAGTCGACAATCTTGTTGTCAAAATCGTCACCACCAAGGTGGCTGTCGCCTGCGGTCGAACGGACCTCAAAAACGCCTTCGCCTACGTCTAGGACGGATACGTCGAAGGTTCCACCACCAAGGTCGAAAACGAGAATCGTCTCGTTTGCCTTTTTGTCCAAGCCGTAGGCCAGCGAAGCGGCGGTTGGCTCGTTGATGATTCGAAGCACCTCAAGACCTGCGATCTCGCCAGCGTTCTTCGTGGCGTGTCGCTGGGCGTCGTTGAAGTAGGCCGGAACGGTAATGACTGCCTTGTCGACTGTTTCACCGAGGTAAGCCTCCGCGTCTGCTTTAAGTTTTTGAAGAATCATCGCGCTGACTTCTTCAGGCGACAGCTCCTTACCGAGCGCCGGAACAACGACGACGGCAGTGCCTGTCTTTCCGGTTTTGACTTTGTAGCTGATTCGGGCGAGCTCGGACTGAACTTCTTCCAGCTTGTGGCCCATGAATCGCTTAATCGAATAAATCGTGTTCTCGGGGTTGACGACGGCTTGTCGCTTTGCAGTGACACCGACTAGCCTTTCGCCGTTTTGTTTGAACGCCACGACGCTCGGCATCGTGCGTGAACCTTCTGCAGTGGAAATTACGACGGGTTCTCCGCCCTCCATTACTGCGACGACTGAGTTCGTCGTTCCAAGATCAATTCCAACTGTCTTTCCCATGGTTTGTTACTCCCTACTAATAAATGACTTGAGTCTTAGGGGCTCATGTCCTTCTACGTTTAGTGTACCACGAGCGTTTCAAAAAGCTCAAAAGAGGGCTTAGGACGGTGCATTGGCGACGTAGAGCGTCTCAAAATCGCCGGGATCTTCGCAGAGTTCAAGGTCAACCGGACTCGCAAGGATCTCGTCATAACGCTCTTGAAGCTCGCCATCGTCGCGAACAAGGCGGTCATAGCTCTCACCATACAAGGGCGGAAACCGCTCGCCGGTCTTCTTGATGATCTTCTTTCCCGCCTTCGTCTTGGCTTTCTCGATGACATCGCTGAGTTCAAAGGGGAGGCCGGTAGGCGCTTCTCGGACGGAGAACATGATGTCTGTGCGCTCGGGGAGCACAACCATGATCATCAGGTCAAGTTGCTTTCCGTCGGGTCGGATGAGCGACTGATAGAGCAGATAGCGCTCGGCATCATCTAGCGGACGGGTATGTCGAAAGGTGACGAAGTAGGTGACTTCATCGGCCCGCCAGTGGGGGAGCTTGCCCCGCCAGATGTTGAAGTTCTTGAAAGGCATGGAACCCTAGTGCAGGGCAGCGTCACCGCGCTCACCGGTGCGGATGCGGATGGCCTCATCAACTTCCGACACGAAAATCTTCCCGTCACCAATCTCTCCCGTCTGAGATGCGCGAATGATTGTCTGGATCGCGAGGTCAAGGTCTTCGTCCGAGACTACAACTTCAAGCCGAATCTTGGGGAGGAGATTGATGGCGTACGTGCTGCCTCGATATTTGTCGGTTCGGCCCATCTGGCGACCGTAACCCCGAACTTGCTCCACGCTGAGACCGAGGATTCCCGCGTCCTCGAGCGCTTCTTTCACATCTTCAAGCTTATTCACTCGCAGAAAGGCCTCGATTCGCTTCATGCTCTAGAGTCTATCCTCATTCGCGATTGCCTCCACGTTAATACGGTTGTTCACCCAAACGCAGTGCTGAGACACGATTCGGAGTGTTTCCCTCGCGAGTTCGATTGCCGTGAGCGAGCTATGGTACACAAGTGCTAGACCCACCGCACGCGCAAGTTGAGCCCCTGGACCGATTGCTATCACTCCATCTTCAGGTTCAAACCAGTTGCCTTCGCCGTCCCAACCAACGAGTGCCTCTGGTGAACCGATCAACGTTGGATGGAACCCACGTCTCGAGTGGTCGGCGAGAGCAAGTTGGATTACCTCCGGGTCGACCCGATTGTGCTTAAAGAACTCCATCCAAAAGTGAAGTGCTTCCGACGCATCGGTCATCGCGCCGCCCCAACCCACAATCACGGTTTGGTCGGCAAAGAGCTTCAGGCAATTCAGCCGCGTTCTCAAAATGCCCCCGGCTGGGTCTGAGATCTGACCATCGGCGGCTATCGCGGTAAAGCCGCGATGTCGAATTCCGACAAGAGTTGGCCCCAATGTAAAGTAATCCGCAGGATTAGGTTGGAATAGCATCAATTGATCCCCGGCAGACGTCTCTCTAGTCGGTGGAGCAGAAAAGTCCGATCCCAAGCCACAGAGTTGCACTCTGGTTGGCAGTTGTAGCCTTTTTGGCTGCGTGCGGCTTTCTGTTTATTAAAGGTACTGGACCCGCTGCAATCTTGTCACTGGCTGGCGTCGGTTTTATGATTTTGGCTTGGTATGGCCGGGACCAGCACCGGAATGTCCGCCAAATCCGGGCGACCCAAACTGCGGAGATCACAAGTCTAAAATCACAATTAGCACAACAACAGCGCGAAGTTGACGCCTTGGCGGAAGGGTTGGACAATGCGATCTTCGTTTGTGATGACCGTGCGGGAATTCTTTACGCAAACCGACGGGCAAAGCAGTTCTTCCGATTTGAGCATGCAGAAGGTCGGTCTATCCTCGCGGTCACTTTGTCGCACGAGCTTGAACGACTGATCCTCGCCGCCAAGGACGAGGGTTCTCCCAAAGGCGCAGAGCTAACCTTTACCTATCCAGACGAGCGCGTCGCCAGGGCCGTGGCATGGCCGGGGAAGGAAGGCGACTCGAAGGTGTTCATGTCGCTGTACGAGATCACCGATTTGAGGAGACTGGAAAGGGTGCGACAGGATTTCGTCGCGAATGTTTCCCACGAGCTTCGGACACCGCTGACGATTATTCGGGCAATGGCCGAGACCCTCCTAGACGACGCGAACCTCGGCAGCAAGGATTATCAGTATCTCGAAAAGATCATTGCCGAGGTCGACCGTCTTTCGACAATTTCGCAAGACCTATTGGTTTTGAGCGTCGCCGAATCCAACCTAGTGCGGAAGCAAGCGTGCAACTTCGCTGAGACTTTCCACCAGACCGTCACCCAACTTCGAACGAAGGCCGACATTAAGGGTTTGGACCTTCGGTATGAGGGGCTCGATGATCTGCTCGTCGAAGCGAATCCCAGTCAGATGACGCAGGTCGCCTTGAATCTGGTTGAGAACGCCTTGAATTACACCTTGGCAGGTTCGATCACAGTCAGCGTCACAACCGACGGAGACTTTGCCGTTGCGACGGTGAGCGACACAGGCGTAGGCATTGCGAGTGAGCATCAAAGCCGAGTCTTCGAGCGGTTCTATCGCGTCGACAAGGCAAGGAGCCGATTCACTGGCGGAACTGGCCTAGGGCTTAGCATCGTCAAGCACATCATCGAAGCCCACGGAGGCACTGTGCAGATCGACAGTGCGCTCAACGTGGGTTCGACGTTTACGATCAGGATCCCGATCGGAATCCCCCTGAGCGACTAGCGCAGGTCAACGATCAGAGGATCACTCTCGTTGCCTGTGTAGTCCACTACTCGAACACAAAGCCGTCCTTCCATCTTCGTTTTGAGTGCGATGTAGTGCTCCTTTTTGTTAGTGACGACCACTGGCTTCCAGCCATCGTCATCCACCCACAATTCTAGGAAGCGCATTCGAGTATCTGGCTTGGTTGTGATCTTGACGACCCACTGGCCCTCGAACTTCTTCTCAAGCTTTACTTCCGGTGCGCTTGGCTTTCCGCTTCCTA
>JBBRHU010000070.1:0-11620 GCA_038222255.1 Fimbriimonadales bacterium
AAGCCAGTGAACTACAACCGTCGAGGGTACACGGTTAGCGCAGATGCTGTGACCGACGAACTACTCGACAAGTATGTCGAGTTATTTGTATCGAACTGGCAGCGCTATCCTCGCTCGTTGATGATCAAAACGAAGCTCGCAAGAGTCGTGATTGGAGCTCGGGTAAAGGTTCTCGACCAGCCGCGAGCGGCGGTTCCGGAGTTCAATCCGGGCTGGTTTTGGCTTGACGCGGAGGTCGGATCTCGCATTCCGGAGTACGGGAAGAAGGCGCTGCACCACGACCTCTATCACATGATTGACGAGTGGGATAGCCCCGATAAGAGAACGGACAAGGCGTGGGAGGCGCTCAATGCCCCGGGTGCCAAATATGGAAGGGGCGGGTGGTTCGCGCAAAAAGGAAACCCCGGCGCGCTCCGCACCGATTTGCCGGGATTCCTCTCTGAGTATTCAATCTCCGCTGTCGAAGAAGACAAGGCGGAGATCTTCTCACACCTGATCGTTTCGCCGAAGTTCGTCGCCGACCGAATCAAGGTTGACTTGGTGTTAGCCGCGAAGGTCACGATGCTTAAGAAGAACTTGATCTTGTTCGAACCAGTGCTAGACGAGAATTGGTTCCATCTCTAATCAACCTCTCGGTCAATGACCGCATGGAGCCCCCTTCACCGTCAGTCTATTTGCTGACTGGTTCGATGGCCACAAAACAGTGGAGACTGAAGAAACGTCAAGTGGAACGTACGCCTCGCGGTAGCCGCAAATGGTGAAGCATGTCGGAAACTCAAAACTCTTCAAATTCCTTTGGTCTTAATCGACGTGAACTCCTCCGTATTCTGGGACTCTCCCCGCTGGTCGCGATGGCGGCAACTCAAAGCCACGCATCAGCTATAGTTCGGAGTGTTTTTAAGAAGAGCGGTCAAGATCAGGCGGAATTCGTTCCGGATGTGGAGCTCACCTTGACCGCTGCGCCCGCAGAGATCTCCATTTTTGACGGCGAGCCCACACGAGTTTGGCAATTTACTGGAAAGCTTTTGAAGGGTCCAACGAACACCCTTGAGGTTCTACCGAATTCGTATCTTGGCCCGGTAATAAGGCTTCGAAGGGGCCAGAAGGTTCGCATCAACTTCCTGAATCGACTCAGCGAAGATTCGATCATTCACTGGCATGGTCTCGATCTTCCTGAAGTCGCTGACGGACACCCGAGGATGACGATTGGTCCCGGTCGTCAGTACACTTATGAATTCGTCGTCGCCAACAGAGCAGGGACCTACTGGTACCACCCCCACCCGCATATGCGCACAGGCGCACAAGTCTATCGAGGTCTTGCGGGACTCCTTTTGGTGCAAGACGGGGAGGAGGATGCACTGAAGTTGCCATCCGGCGATTACGAGCACTTGTGCGTATTGCAAGATCGGGTATTTGACAGTCGAAATCAGCTTGTCTTCCACAACGGCGGAATGATGGAGATGATGAGCGGATTCCTCGGAGACGTGATGATGGTCAGCGGAGAGGTTCAGCCGAAGAAGGATGTTGATGCCGGTTGGCACAGAGTTCGGTTTCTTAATGGCTCAAATTCTCGGTTCTACAAATTGGCGTGGAGTCGCACTGCCGATATGGTAGTCATTGGAGGAGATGGCGGATTGCTGGAGAAGCCACTCCAGCGCAAGATGATCACACTGGCTCCGGGGCAACGGGCGGACGTGCTTATCAATCTCTCGAGATTCGCGGCCGGAGCTGAAATTCACCTTGACAGCGAGGCCTTTGATGCAGCAGATGCGGGAGGGATGATGGGCATGATGGGGCGAATGATGGGGAATCGGTCGATCAAACCCAATGGCGCACCACTTCGGTTGATGACGCTCAAGATAAGTAGCAAAAAGGGAGTCGATTACACTGTTCCCGGCCGACTTTCCACCTATGACGAGAGTTGGAAGCTGAACTCGTCCGCTAAGGTTCGCCGTGTTCCCATCTATTTCCAAAGGATGCAGTGGGGGCTAGGGGCAGGTGCTTTTGAGATGGAATCGGTTGCTAACGACGAAATTGTTGAGGCAGGCTCGACCCACATCTGGGAGTTTGCGAACCTCACAAATCCGATGGGAATGCAAGCTGCCCATCCGATTCACATGCACGGTCGTCAGTTCCGCGTGATTCGTCGATCGGGCGGAGCCGGCTCGAATTCTCTACGAGCAGGTATCCACGATGCAGGGTGGACCGATACGGTCTTGGTATTGCCCGGAGAAACCGTGAAAGTTCAAGTCACGTTCACTAAGAATCCTGGCCTCTACTTATATCACTGTCACATCCTGGAGCATGAGGACATGGGAATGATGCGGAACTTCAAGGTTGTCCCTCAGCCGATCAAGTGAGTTCGGCGAGCCTGATGGACGCATTCGTTGTAAGGTTGTCGTCCACGCTACCCATGGTTTTGAGTGCCGTTGACAGCCCCGGATTGTTGTCCGAGGTTGTCAACGGGAGGGCTTGTAGTTAGCTTCCCATCTGAGTAACTCGGCCGCCCGTCACGGGAAGATAGGCACCGGTGATGTAGCCAGCGAGATGGCTCATAAAGAACACGCAACCGTTTCCGATTTCGTCTGCACTCCCATGGCGCTTGAGGGGCAGCGTTTCGGCAAAGCCTTTTGATCCAGCAGAAGTCGTGTCGACCTTCTCGTCGGCCATCCACCCGGGGGCAACCATGTTGACGGTGATGTTTTCCGGACCAAGCTCATTTGCGAGAGAGCGCGAGAGTCCGACCATCGCACCCTTGCCGGCCAAGTAGACCGACCAGTCCGCCGGTGCCATGTTCCAAAGCTCGGTGACGATATTCACAATTCTGCCGCCACCTTGACTGGCGAAGTGAGGTCGCACGGCCCGAACCATGTTCACTACCTGCTTACAACCGAAGTCAAATGCTGTCGAGAAATCGTCCCACGACGCATCGGCCAAGGAGCCATGTTGCTTTCCAGCGATTGCATTGTTGACAACACCATCGATGTGACCGAGCTCGGCAACGACGGCATCGACCATCGCTTGGACGCTCGCTTCATCTCTGACGTCTGCCTGGTATGCCTTCCCTCCGATCGATTCGGCGAGCGCTTCCGCCTTCTCCTTGCTGCCAGAGTAGTTGATTGCGACCGTGGCTCCCTCGCGGGCGAGCGTTCGGCTGATGTGGGCACCAATTCCACGAGCACCACCCGTGACGAGAATGACTTTTCCTTCTAACATTAGTCTCGATCCTCAAAGGTAGTGGTGAGCATTTGCGCTTGACCCGATTCGGCGGAAGCGTAAATCGCTTCGACGATCTCGATGACATGGGCGGCTTGCTCGGCGGAGGCGTTTGGCAAGGCGCCGTTGGCCACATAATCGACGAGTTGCATGATGTCTTCAAACACGTGCGCTTCGCCCATCGACTGGTGTGCTCCCTTGATATGTCGACCTCGAACATAGTGACTGAGGCCGTCGTCATCGCCGGGGAAGGAAATCGGCTGTCCATTCAGCTTTCCGCCCGCGATGGTTCCCTTGGTTCCGAAGAAGCTCGGTCGACCGAAGTCCGCGTCAATTCCGCCAACCGCTGCGCCATAGACAAAGGCGAAGGTTGACCCACCAAAGTCGAGAATCCCGAAGGAGTTGTCGTCGGCATCTACCGGGTACTTCTCGCCCTTGAACTCGCGCTCGGGGATGAGGACTCCCGACATGCCAGTGACTCGCTTCGCCGGGCCGAGGATGCCGGTGAGAGTATGGAGGCCGTAAACCGTCATGTCGTAGAGCGGGCCGCCGCCTGGCTTGCGCCAATACCACGCCGGGTTGGCATTGCTTAGGGGATCGTCGCCACTTCGGAGTCCTTCGTTCTCGTGGTAGGAACCAAACGCCGCACCAACCGCCGCCCAAGCGAGCTTTCCGAGTTCGCCCGATCGAACCAACCGGCGAATCTCGCGGTTGTCCGGGCGAGTCATCTGTCCTGGGGAAGAGACGATCTTGATGCCGCTTTCGGCGGCGGCAGCGATGAGGATCTTGGCTTCTTCAGCCGTCGTCGTCATCGTCTTGTTGAAATGGATATGCTTCCCAGCCTTGATCGCGGCCATGCCCTGATCGAAGTGCATACCGATTGGCGTGCAGAGAGTGATCGCATGAACGTTCGGGTCTGCGAGCAGGTCCTCGTAGCTCTCATAGGCGCTCTGGACGCCAAATTTTTCCGCAGCGGCCTGCGCTCGGCCAGGGGATGGATCGCAGACCGCGGCCAAAGAAACCTGATCTTGCACGTCGTCCAGACAGAGGTGCATGAGCGCACCCCGAACCCCGATACTTCCCGCGCCAACTACTCCAATTCCAACTCGATCTGCCATAAAACTGTCCTTTGCGACAGTTCCGAGTTTACATCGGATTTACGCGTTTATCTGCCAGTCGTGGGGAGGTCAGCGGTTGCAAGGAATTCTTCAAGTTCACTCATCGTTGGCATCGAAGTTTGGGCACCGCGCTTAGTCGTGGATAATGCACCGGCGGCATTGGCCTTGCGGGCTGCTGCCGACATCGACTCACCTCGAGCGGTGAACAAGGCGAGAGCGCCATTGAAAGCATCTCCGGCCGCGACAGTATCGATGGGATCAACCTTATAGGGCTGAATCATCTGAAAACCTTCTGGTGTGCTCAAGAAGCACCCCTTGCTTCCGAGGGTGATGATCACGTTTTGGACGCCCTTCTTACGAAACCAATCCGCGGCAGCAAGGCACGACGGCTCATCTATAGGGGCAATACCAGTGAGTAGCTCGGCCTCCGTTTCGTTTGGAGTGATGGCGAAGAGGCCACAGTAAACAGAGTCGCTAAGTGGACGAGCTGGGGCAGGGTTAAGGATTACCTTTTTCGAACCCAGGCAAGCTTCCACGGCTCCATCCGAAACTTCAAGTTGGACAAGCACAATCGTTGCATTGAGCTTAGCGAGAGCGTTGGCTACTTCTTCGCCGGTGAGTTGGGCGTTTGAACCTGGAGCTACGATGATTGAGTTTTGACCAAAGGAATCGACCAGAATCCCAGCTACACCGGAAGGGAAGTCAGGGGTCCGGTGGGCGAGGTTCGTTCGAGCGCCAGCGGTTTGAAGGCTGTTCAGCAGGGCATCCCCGAATCCGTCGCTACCGACCTTGCCGATGAAGCTTGTGGTGCCACCAAGCATCGCGATCGCTACACATTGATTTGCGCCCTTTCCGCCGGGAACCGTGACGAAGCTCTCACCAATGATCGTCTCTCCGGGCTTCGGAAATCGCTTGCAGCCAAAGACAAGGTCCATGTTCGCGCTTCCAACGACAGCGACTTTGACAGATTCCATGGCTTGATTATGGCCACCGTTTAGCGGCAATACTCTTGCAGCAACCCGTCGAGTTGGGCGTTGACTTCGGGGTTGATTCGCTGGCGCGAGGGATCGGCCATGAACCAGTCATAGACACGTTGTGCTCCCTCGGCAAACGGAATCTTTGCTTCGAAACCGGGCACGAGAGACTTGATCTTTGAGTTGTCAAAGATGATGCTATGCGCCTTGTCTCCCCAAAGTCCACCTTCAAATGAGGCGTCTTGGCTCATCAAGAAATCGGTGGGTATGTGGACAACCTGGGGTTCGACGCCGACAGCATCGGCAACGCACTGGTAGATCTGGTTCCAGGTGAGCACCTCGTCTGAAGTTATGTGCACTGCCTCGCCAAGTGCGTCCGGATTGCCGAGCAGTCCGATAAACCCTCTGCCGAAATCTTCTGCGTGAGTCACGGTCCATAGACTAGTACCGTCTCCATGGATGATGATCGGCGCTCCCCGACGAATGCGGTCGGCGAGGGTGAAGCAACCCCAGCCGCCAAGTGCAATTGGAAACAGGTTTCCGTAAGTCAGCGATGGCCGAACGATCGTGAACGGAAAGTCTCCAAACGACGCCAGAAGCGCTTCAGCCGCAATTTTGTTTCGCGAGTATTGCCAGTGAGGGTTTTCGAGGGGAGTTGCTTCGGTGACAATCGGCGATCGAGGAGGTTTCTGATAACAGGAAGCTGAGCTGATAAAGATGTACTGATCGGTTCGATCTTGGAAAAGATCGTAGTCTCGTTGGATATCTTCGGGAGTGAACGCGATCCAGTTCACGACTACGTCGAAATGTTCCCCGGTCAGCACAGACCGCATTTGTTCATCGTTGCGAAGGTCTGCCGTGAGTGAAGTCACTCCCCTGATGGGCTCCCTATTCCCCCGGTTAACATGAACCAAATCGATCCCCTGAGCTAGAGCCAATTCACTCACGCTAGAACTGATATTTCCCGTGCCACCAATAAACAGAACTCGCATCTGCATCTAGGATGGCATGGTGTGGCCTGGCGTACAATCCCAACAACTTCGTTCACATGATCAACTTCTCGAATCGAACCAAACGACTCGCCCTTGTGGCGTTGCTTCTGGTTGTCCTACCTCTGCTTGCCGCCTCCCTGCTGGCGCGCGGGGTGTTTGGGTCGCTCGAGATGGAGAGGTCGGTTCTCATCAGCGTTCTGCTTGGCTTTGTTGTTTTTGTCGGATTTGGGTTTGCAACGGCGGCGTTGGTTTCGCTTTGCCTCGACGCGGCCGCTGGTCACAAGCTGTAGGGCGTATCATGGAGTTCGCATGATTTTGGCGCTTGACCAAGGGACAACCAGTTCTCGCTCGATCTTGTTCGATAGGGAAGGGAACTCGGTTGTTAAATCTCAGCGGCAGTTTCCGCAGCACTACCCGCACCCGGGTTGGGTGGAGCACGATCCGGAGGAGATTTGGAGTTCGCAGGTCGAGACTATTCGCGAAGCGCTCTCAAACGCCCAAACCCAACCGCTCGCGATTGGCATCACTAATCAACGAGAGACGACACTGATCTGGGATCGGAAAACAGGGAAGCCGATTGCTCCCGCGATCGTCTGGCAAGACCGAAGAACGGCCTCGGACTGTGAATACTTCGAAGCGTTGGGCCTCGCAAGCAAGATTCGTGAGCGAACGGGTCTGCCGCTCGACGCATATTTCTCAGCAACAAAAATTCGCTGGCTCCTTGCCAACGTGCCTGGAGCAAGAGCGGCGGCAGAGCGTGGGGAACTTGCGTTTGGAACGATAGATACGTTCTTGCTGTGGCGACTTACCGAGGGCAGAGTTCACGCCACCGACGCCACAAACGCATCCCGCACCCTCCTGTTCGACATCCAAACTCAATCATGGTCGGATGACTTGTGCGAAATCTTTGACATCCCGAAGTCGTTGCTCCCGCTGGTCCAGCCATCATCTTCATACTTCGGAGAGACCACGTTATTCGGCAAGTCGATTCCCATCCACGGAGTCGCTGGCGACCAGCACGCGGCGACGTTTGGACAAGCGACCTTTAAGCCCGGGCAGGTCAAAAACACTTACGGCACGGGTTGCTTCTTGCTCATGTTGACGGGTGACAAAATCGTCCGCTCTACTCATGGGTTGCTCTCGACCATCGGCTGGCAACTTAACCACCAACCTGTCACCTATGCACTAGAAGGGTCAGTGTTTTCGGCGGGTGCTGCCGTCCAGTGGCTCCACGAGGAGTTGAAGATTGCTGCATCTCCACAGGAAGTTGAAGCCCTCGCTCAGACAGTGCCAGACTCCGACGGCGTGGTCATGGTTCCTGCTTTCACTGGCCTAGGAGCCCCTCACTGGGATCCTCACGCCCGGGGAACGATTGTTGGTTTGACAAGAGGTTCGAATCGAGCCCACCTCTGCCGTGCCGCGCTCGACGCGATCGTTTATCAAACCCTCGACATCGTGAGGGCGATCGAAGCCGACAGCAAGACGAAGCTCACCGAAATGAGAGTCGACGGAGGTGGGTCGACCAGCGACTTCCTGATGCAACTTCAAGCAGACGTCTTGGGAATCCCGGTCGTGCGACCCACCGAAACGGAAACGACGGCGAGAGGGGTGGCTTTCCTTGCCGGGCTGTCGCTCGGGCTTTGGGGATCAACTGAAGAAGTGGGCCGCCTCTGGAAAGAGCAGCGCAGGTTTGAGCCAAGAGACACCGTGAGGAGGGCCGATGATTGGCATCGCGCGATCGAGCGGGCAAAAGATTGGGAGCGATCAAGCTGATCGCTCCCGAGTTGGGGACTAGCCCTTGACTTTGAGTTCCGCGCTCTGGCGATAGTTGTCGCCCATCAGGTGCTCAGAGAAGTACTCCATGAGCAACTGCGTGAAGTAGGGTTGCAACGGCCCGTAGCCATGTTGCTGTCCCGGCATGATCATGTAGTCGAACCTCTTGCCTGCCTTGATTAGGGCATTGACGAGCCTCGACGTGTTCGCGGGGTGGACATTATTGTCCATGTCGCCATGAACCAAGAGCAATTTGCCCTTTAGATTTCCGGCGACCTCAACGTTTGTCGGCACCTTGATCTCGAACTTGTCTCCGTAGAGGTAGCTCTTGATCTCCTTAATCCCGTGATGCTGTTCGCTCCAGTTCTGGTTGTAAATGTTGTTATCGTGGTTGCCCGACGACGAAACCGCGACCTTGAAGAAGTCGTTATAGGGCGGGACCAGCAATGCGGCAGACGACATAAAACCGCCGCCAGAGTGGCCGAAGATTCCAACCTTGTCGATGTCGATCCAGAGATTTTTCGCCGCGAGCTGCTCGACGCCAACCTTCTTATCCTCAAGCGCGTAGTCGCGGAGATTGAAGTAGCCAAAGCTGTGGTAGGCGTTTGATCGCTTTGGATTGCCGCCGCGATTACCGAGTTGGATCACGATGAACCCGAGGTTGGCGAGTCTTTGTGTCATCGGCATAACCGAAAAGGTTTGCGTTACGCTCTCGGTTTGGGGACCGGGGTAGACGTTGAGGATGATCGGATATTTCTTCTTCGGATCGAAGTCGAACGGCTTCCACATGTTGCCGTAGAGATCGGTGACGTTGTCTGCAGCCTTCACCGAGAACCGCTCGGGCATCTTCCAGCCGAGCTCTTCGAGGGGCTTGGTGTCAACCTTTTCAAGATCCATCACGACTCGGCCGTTGCCGTCGCGAAGCACCGATTTTCCAGGCATGTCAACTCGCGAATAGCTGTCAACGATGAAATCCTTGCTGGGCGAAAGTGCGGAACTGTGCTCCGAATCTCCAGCGTCGAGGAGGGAGATCGCTTTGGTCTCCAAGTCGAGCTTGTACAGGTGGGCATTGTAAGGATTCTCGTTATCCTCTTTTCCTGCCCCACGGAACCAAACCGTGTTCTTCTTTCCATCGAGGTCAACTACGCTATCGACACGCCATGGCCCGCTGGTGAGCTGCCCGATCAGCTTGCCGTTAAAGTCGTAACGGTAGAGGTGTCCCCAACCAGACCGCTCTGACCACCAAAGCATGTCCTTACCTGCTTCAATCGGTCGAAAATCTTGGCGCTCAAGAAAGCCGATCTCCGTTGATTCGGTGACCAGCACCTTGGTCTTGTCGGTCTCGGGATCGTACTCGCAATACTGCAAATTGCGCTGCAATCGGTCGCGGCGCTCGAATCGGATCTTTCCAGATTCCGTCCAAGAGATGTTCATCATTTGACCATCCTTGTACTTTAGCAAATCGACCTTCTTGAGCTTCTTTGTGGTTCTGTCGAAGAGCTGGAACTCAAATTGAGTTACGTTGGTCTCGCCCGGCATCGTGTATTTGTAAGTTTGTAGCTTAGGCCGAGGCTCCGCGTAGTTATCGACAAGCCAAAGCTCGCCGACCTTGCGTGAATCAGATCGAGTCACATAGAAGTAGCGCGAGTCTTTTGACCATGTCACCTGGGGACGGACCCTGCTTTCAGTCGGTCGAGCTTGGCCGCCCTGGGTCGTGGTGGTTTGAGTGCGAGTTCCCTGGCCACCTTGTTGTCCGCCTTGTCCCCTTCGCTGCGGATCAGCATCGTAGTCCGAGCCGAAAATGTCGTCAGTCTGAACCCCATCCTCTTCCTCGTCAAAAGACTGATCAGGCTGGTTGCCAGTTGGACGCGAACCGAAGCTGAAATATTGTTCGCCGTCGTTGGTGATCTGGACGGCCTTGGTCGCATCGTCGCCTTCGACCAAGAACAAATTATGGTCCTTGGCGTAGACGTAAAACTTCTTGTCGGGGGCGATCGCGCGGAAATCGGTCGGGGCCACTCGGCCTGGACCACCTTGGGCCCCGCCTCTAGTTCCTCGCCCGCCACCTATTCCAGCTGCCGGAGGTCGGACCCCGGGGCGAGCAGTTGACTTGCCGAGATTCTTGAGGGTCTTGGCGTCGAGGTCGTATTCGAACCGCGTCTCCTCAACAGTAAACGTGATCTTCTTTCCGTCGGTAGAGAAGTCGATTGTGGTGATCGGCAAGGTCTGGGAATCATACGGCTTTTTGAGCTGTTCTGAGAGGAGGGCCGCCATCTTTGCCGAGTCGAACAGAAGCGTCTTTGACTTCGCTTTGGGATCGACAATCATGAACCGAGTACCACTGCGGTCGCGCCAGTTGTACCAAAATCGGTCGGTGTTGTTGATGAACCGTGGAGTCACGGTCGTCGAGCCGATGAACTTGGAAACAAGCTCGGTGGAAAATCGATCCGAGAGCTTCCAGTTCGCGTGGTTCTTAGTCTGAACTTGGCCGACGGCTGGACCTGCAATCAGGAGAGTGGGAATAATCACTCGGGAAAAAATAGCGCCGCGCATGGCAAACACTATGCCATGAAATGGCGTTTTTGTTCCTTAGAATGCAGGCTACAGTCAAGTCGGTGCTTTTGTGTGCGTGGTTAGTCCACAAACAAGAACTCATTCGTCATCATGAGTGCTTGCGCATAGAGGGCTAGCCGAGTGATTGGTTCGCCCGGAGGAGGGCCGAAGTTCGAGTTTGCGCTCCAGGTCTCCGTCCCAATACCAGCCTTAATTGTTGGTGCCCAGGTGAAGCCGTCGAAGTCTGGTCTTGTAATCGGATCGACCAAGAAGTCAATGATTTCGCCCTTTTGAACGGTCACGGAACTGACGTCTGTTCGTGCCCGACGGCTGAGAACTTTCCATTCCTTAATCAGCCCAGTGCGGTTCGACACAATTCGACCGATGACGCCATCTCCCTGCTTTTCGGGGTGGTTAAGCGTGCCGACAATGGAAATCGTCGTGTTCTCAGGAGCAATCCAGCGGCGGATCACTGAGTGGCTCGAGTCGTTGCCGGGGTGCCCTCCCTGGGCGTTAAGCAGGAGGTAGCCCAGTGTTGGATCTGGGAATGCCTCGCTGACGGTGTAGCCTTCTTTCGAAAAATGCTTTAGCGGCGTGAACCCGACCACTCTGTTTTGGGCTTGGTCAAAGTGGCCGTAGCCATACTGCCAAGTTGGCTGAAGTCCCTGCATGGGGCTCAAACTGCGGCCGCCAAGATAGGAGAGCCCAGCCGCAAGTTCGTCTTTATCTGGGAGTCGGGCGAACAACCTCAGATATAGCCTTCTGATCCGCTGTCCGTCGTCGTTGGCCTGGATCATCTCTGGCAGGCTTGCGACCGCCTTTGATTGGTCTGTGCTCAACGCAGAGTTCATGAAAAAGAGTGCTTGTTGCGGGACCGTAGTTTGGAAGCGACGCGCACTGGTGCTGTCGGGGGAAGCGAAGTCGAATGTGCGAAAGATGCCCGGCAGGTTTTGTCGCTCAATGAATCCATACACCGCTCGGCGAGGGCTAAACG
>JBBRHU010000071.1:0-11615 GCA_038222255.1 Fimbriimonadales bacterium
AGAGGATTGCAGCAGTTGAGCGGACAGGCTTCATGGACTGGATTCTACTCTGCCCCGAGCAGACTGCCCTCCCCCACCGTTGGCGTCAGATTCCGGCTTGCGGTTCGATGTACGTCCGGAACTCTGGACAGAGTCGGTGAACTCACCATTGCCACCGACGGGTAACCTCTTAAAGGTTAATGAGTCGTCTGGCCGTTCACAACCGTCAATGGTATAGGCTGACAGTGAATCTCGAATGAACTTCATCGAGATCACGTAGAAAGCACTACCGAACTCAGGTCAGATGGCCGAACGTTTCGGTAACAGATTGGAACAGGAAAAAGGAAAAGAATATGTGGCAACGCTTCACAGAACGAGCGCGTAAAGTCGTTTTCTACGCGCAGGAAGAGGCTCAGAAGTTCGGAGAGGGATACGTCTCAACCGAGCATCTCCTCCTTGGCCTCGTTCGCGAATCCGATAGCGTGGCCGCACGCGTGCTTGATAAGCTCGGCGTAAGTCTCGGTCGAATCCGTAGCGAAGTCGAAAAGCAACTCCCCCGTGGAGACGCTCGACCTAGCCAAGACATGACTCTGACCCCTCGTGCTAAGCGCGTGATCGACCTCGCCTACGATGAGGCCCGGAACCTAAACAACAACTCTATTGGCACCGCGCACCTCCTCCTTGGTCTCATCCGAGAAGGAGATGGACTTGCTGGGCGAGTCCTCGCAAAGCTTGGTGTAGAGCTTGAGCGCGCACGTCGCGAGGTGATGTCGCTTCAGGACAACGACACCCAGACACGCTCGACGGGTGGTAGTAGCAGCAGTAGCAGTGGACGAGCTTCGAGCTCGAACCCTCCCGCCGCCGCCGCCAAGACTCAGACTCTCGACGAGTTTGGCCGCGACCTCACCGAATTGGCTCGCGACGGAAAGCTTGACCCTGTCGTGGGTCGGCAGAACGAAATTGAGCGCGTCATGCAGATTCTCTGCCGACGCACAAAGAACAACCCATGCTTGATCGGCGATCCCGGCGTTGGTAAAACTGCGATTGCAGAAGGTCTCGCCCTCCGAATTGTTAGCGGAGATATCCCCGACATTTTGCAAGGCAAGCGCATTGTCGCCCTAGACCTCGCGGGCCTAGTTGCTGGAACCAAATATCGAGGTGAGTTCGAAGAGCGAATGAAGAAGGTGATGGAAGAGGTCCGCAAGGCGGACGGCCAGGTCATCTTGTTCATCGACGAACTCCACACTCTCGTGGGTGCAGGTGCTGCGGAAGGCGCGATTGACGCCAGCAACATCATGAAGCCCGCCCTTGCTCGTGGAGAACTCCAGTGCATTGGTGCTACCACTCAGGACGAGTTTAGAAAGTACATCGAAAAGGATGCCGCCCTCGAGCGCAGATTCCAAGCCGTTAAGGTGAAGGAACCAAGCGACGAAGAAGCGGTCGACATCCTGAAGGGCCTTCGAGAGCGATACGAAGCTCACCACAAGGTCGAGATCACTGACGAAGCGATCAAGGCTTCGGTTGTTCTCAGCCAGCGGTACATCACAGACCGAAGCTTGCCCGACAAGGCAATCGACCTTATTGACGAAGCTGCCTCACGCGTTCGACTCCAACAGAGCCTTCCGCCCGCAGACGTCCGCGCTGACCGCGTGCGGCTTAACAAGATGCGCAACGAACTTGAGCACCTTGAGAAGCGAGCCGGCAACGAGGATCAGATCGAGAAGGTTCGAGAGCAGGTTTCAGAACTTGAACAAAGCGTTGCCGATCGAGAGATCATTTGGCAGGAAACAGAAAAGCCAGAGCCGATCGTGAACGAGGATGAAATCGCCTCGATCGTGCAAAGCTGGACCGGAATCCCTGTCATGAAGCTTGTCGAAACCGAGACGCAGAAACTTCTTCGAATGGAAGAAGACCTTCACAGGAGAATCATCGGACAGCACGATGCAGTCGTTGCGGTTAGCCGAGCGATTCGTCGAGCTCGAAGCGGACTTAAGGATCCGAAGCGACCGATGGGTAGCTTCATCTTCCTTGGCCCGACCGGCGTCGGCAAAACCGAATTGGCGAAGGCTTTGGCGGCGTACTTGTACGAAAAAGAGTCGAACATGGTTCGAATCGACATGTCGGAATACATGGAGCGATTTGCGATCAGCAGGCTCATGGGCGCCCCTCCGGGATACGTTGGATACGATGAAGGCGGTCAGCTCACCGAGCAAGTTCGCCGTAACCCGTACTGCGTAGTGCTCCTCGACGAAATCGAAAAGGCTCACCCAGAGGTCTTCAACTTGCTGTTGCAGATCATGGAAGACGGCCAGCTCACGGACAGCCAGGGTCGAACGGTCGACTTCCGCAACACGCTCGTCATCATGACGTCGAACGTTGGCGTGAAGCCGATTGAAGCCGACAAACCGCTCGGTCTCCGAGACGTGCGAATCGACTACAACGATCCAAAGGCGTACGAGAGCATGAAGAACAAGATGCTGGAAGAAATGAAGAAGCTCTTCCGCCCCGAGTTCCTCAACCGAGTCGACGAGGTAATCGTGTTCCAACACTTGAAGAAGGAAGAGATTCTCGAAATCGCAGAGCTCTACTTGAAGCGAGTGAACGAACAGGCAGCTTCCAAGGGTATCAGCATCGAGCTATCGGACGAGGTCAAACAGATCTTGGTCGAAAAGGGATATGACGCTAACCTTGGTGCACGTCCCCTCCGACGCGCCGTTCAGCGATACATTGAGGATCCGCTCAGTGAAGAATTGCTCCTCGGCCGTTTCAATCCGGGCGATGTCGTCCTTGCAGAGACTCTTGACAAGGAGAACGTTGTTTTCCGAGTCAAGGAACAGGGTTCTGCCCCGGAGAAAGAGCTCGTAGCTCCGTAGTCTGGAGTCAGTCGCGGGCGCAGTCTTTTGACTGCGTCCGCTTTTTGTTTTGTCATATCATTCCCGACGCATCTTTTAGCCCAAAGGGTAAATTGGAGGTTGTGACGAAACTCTTTCATGGATTCATGGGGGCGACGCTTCTAGCCGGATCCCTCGCGTGCGTAGTCGGGGCCAAATCGGCTAGTTCGCCTGCGCCTTCTCACCAGCAGGGTCAACGCCAGACCAATATCTCCAAGCTGTATGAGGACACCTGTGCAAAATGCCACGGCTCAGGAGCCCAGGGCGGAGGTGGCGGCACGAAGTCACTCAATACCAAAGACAAGTTTGACGAAAAGTGGGATAAGCCGTTTTTCGATGCAGTCAAGAAAGGTGTTGCTTCCGCAGGAATGGACGGCTACGGCGCTACGCAGTCTGACGAAGAGATTTGGGGCCTTGTTGTCCACATTCGAGAGCTCCAGCTCAAAGCACTCCGAGAAGAATTTGGCGGCCCTCAGCCAACCAACGGCGTCTACTCTTCGCAGTATCACAAGTACAAAGTCGAGACAGTAGTTGACCGGGGACAAGGTCTGAAGCTCCCCTGGGCGATTGGCTTTATGAAAGACGGAAAGGCGCTCGTCACAAACAGATCTGGCTTTATGTTCGTTTTGGACAAGGGCAAGCTCAGTGAGAAGGTTGAAGGACTCCCAGAAGTCGTTGAGAACGGCCAGGGCGGACTGATGGATGCGATCCCACATCCTACGAACGGCTACGTCTACCTTGCGATTGCGGATCCCAAGAAGTCCGGCGATTCACGCGCTTGCTTAACAAAGATCGTGCGCGGAAAGCTTGATCTCTCGGGATCAACTCCGAAGTGGTCCGGGCAGCAAACGATTTGGGAAGCCGACCAGAAGTTCTATCTGAACGTCGGTGTGCACTTCGGCGGAAAGATCGTCTTTGACGGAAAGGGGCATGTCTACTTCTCGGTTGGCGAGAGGGGCCAAGGGAACCCAGCACTAGACCCAACCTATCCGTTTGGCAAAACCTATCGGCTTAACGAAGACGGAACGGTCCCTTCGGATAACCCCAAGTTTTCTGAACCTAACGCGATCAAAGGAATCTTCTCAATGGGCCACCGCAACCCGCAGGGCTTGACGATTGACCTTGACGGCAATGTTTGGGACACCGAGCATGGTCCTCGTGGTGGAGACGAGTTGAATCTTCTCAAGCCAGCTGCAAGCTATGGCTGGCCAAAAATCGCGTTCTCGCTCAACTACAACGACTCGGCTCCTTGGCAACCTTGGAACCGAGCAGGCGAGAAGTACACACTTCCCGTCCATCGATGGACTCCATCGATCGCCGCGAGCGGCCTCGACGTCGTTCGCGGAGACGCTTTCCCCAAGTGGAAGGGCGACCTCGTTGCTGGTGGCCTGGCCGGGAACACCGTTCAACGCATCCGAACTAAGGGTGGGAAGATGACGGAACTTGAAGAGATCATCTTTAAGCTCGGTCGCGTTCGGGATGTCCGAGTTGGACCGGAAGGCTATATCTACGTCATCTTGAACGATCCCGATAAGATCGTTCGACTCGTTCCTGCGAACTGAGTTCGACTTCGGGCCTGTGTGCAAATCACACAGGTCCGAATCAAGTCTTCATAAAGAAACCCGTTACCACTTGCTCCTGACGCGATTTCGGCCTAGACTAGAGTCATGGTCTCCACGGGTCTTAGCGGCAACGAAATCTTCTGTCTTCATAAGAAGAACCTTAAACCAGGCGAGCTCGTCATCGGCAACTCCGTTTGGTCAATGGGCTTTCTCGGGACGATTGGAAGCGGATTCCGCACCCTTGCCGGGGGCGAAGTCGACCAGGTCACCGAGATCATTCACGAGGGTCGAAAAGCCGCCCTTGAGCGAATGCAAGCCTGGACTGATCTGCGCGGCGCGGTCGGCATCACCGGTGTCAGCAACGATCTCGTGCTCCATAGCGGGAACATAGAGTTTCTGTGCATAGGTAGCGCCGTCCACCGTGAGGGTCACATGGCAAGTGGGCTTGAATTCACGGCAGCCGCAGATGGACAAGAACTCTACTGCCAGATGGACTGTGAGTTCCGGCCAATCGAATTCGCGTTTGGCAATGTCGCTTATTCAATCGGTATCGGCGGCGGCATTGCTGGCGCACTGCGAGGGCTCTCTAAGGGAGAAGTCATCGAATACTCTCAGATGTTCAACACGACCCGACATCTTGCCCTCCAGCGGATCCAGGAAGAAGCCCGTCGAGCCGGGGCAAACTGCGTCGTCGGAATTCGCACGAGCATTGTTCCGTTCCAGGGAATGCACGAAATGGTGATGGTCGGAACGGCTTCTCGTCACCCGGCCTACCCGCCTGAATACGATCAACACCCTGCGACAAGCGACCTCACGTGTGAGGAAATGTGGAACCTTGCTTACATGGGCTATGCACCAATCCGGTTGGTGCTCGGCGTTTCGGTCTACTCGATCGGATTGGTCGGAGGCATCGCGGCAGCGCTCAAGACGTTCGTCAAGGGTGAGATCAGTGAGATGACCAAGCTCATTTACGATGCACGCGAAAACGCGATTCACCATATCATGCGTGATGCTGAAGAGTGTGGCGCTGACGACGTTGTTGGCATCAAGACGTACGTCTATGCGCTTGGGTCTGGCGTGATCGAGTTCATGGCGATCGGAACGGCGGTGAAGAAGATTCCGGGGTTCAAGACCCTGACAGATAGCTTGCCTCCGCAAGCCGTGATGAGCGACAAGGATACGTTTGTCAACACCGCCGAGACTTCAATTGGGATCGATCTGAACGATGGATCAAAACGGAAGAGGGGCTAGGTAAGTAGGTCGCGAGCGTTGGCGAGGGCGGTTTCGGTCAAGTGTTCGCCCGCCAACATGCGCGCGAGTTCGTGTACGCGGTCCTCGCCTTCCAGGCGAGTGACCTCCGTGCGGACGCGGCCGCCAACCTCGTTCTTCTCAATCCGATAGTGGGCATTCGCCCGGCCCGCAATTTGCGGCAGGTGCGAGATGACGATCACCTGGTAGTTTTCTCCCAATTCAGCGAGCTTTTTCGCCATGGTCGCCGCCGCGCGACCACTCAGTCCTGTGTCAACTTCATCGAAAATCAGGACAGGCACTCCGGCAACGCCGGCGAGCGCGGTCTTGATCGCTAGCATAACGCGGCTCATTTCCCCACCACTAGCAATGCGAGCGAGGGGGCGGATGGGCTCTCCAGGATTGGCGCAAAAAAGAAACTCAACGAGATCGGCTCCACTCGCGTCGGCTTCCATTTGCTGGAGGCCGACTTCGAAGATAGCTTTCTCTAGCGAGAGGTCGCGCAGCTGATGCTCGACGATCTTCGAAAACCTTGGCGCGGCTTCAGATCTTATGGCCGTCAGTTGCGAGGCAACGGCATCGACCTTCGCCCGCGCGGCGGCTAACTGGGCGACCAACTCCTCTTCCCTATTTTCGGGAGACTCCAGAATTTCAAGTTGCGACCGGCATTCCTCTAAGAATTCAAGCACCTCAGATTCCGTGTCGCCGTACTTCTTGAGCAGCCGATTGATGCTATCGATTCGAGCTTGGATCTCATCGATTCGTGAAGGTTCAGACTCTAATTGATCCACATATTCAGCGAGAGAGTGGATGACTTCGGCAAGTTGGACGCAGAGTGACTCGGTCTGCTCGCTTAATTCGGAGAGTGAATCGTCGTACCGGACAAGGCCGGCAAGGTGCTTCGCGGCGAGGGCCAAACCGTCTCGCGCTGCTTGTTCATTTAAGTCAAGAACGGCGAGGGCAGCAGAGGTCCCTTCGGCAAGCTTTTCAGCGTGGCGAAGACGAGAGAGTTGATTCTGAAGTTCTTCGAGCTCCCCAACCGTAAGCTCGACCGACTCAATTTCCCTTACTTGGAACTGCAGCATATCAAGCCGTTTCTCGCGCTCACGGGCGAGTGAGCGAAGTTCCTTCAATCGAGCCTGTGCACGGTCGCGATCTACAACCGCACTTGCGACCTTGACCCTTAGTTCGTGGGCTGGTGCGCTGATCCAGGCGTCAAGGAAGCCCAAGTGGCGTGCCGAGTCGAGGAGCGATTGGTGGTCGTGTTGCCCGTGAAGGTCGACGAGCAAGGCTCCGACGGCCTTCAGCCCGCTCACCGGAACCATTTTCCCACCGACACGACACGAAGAACGGCCCTCCGAAGTCACCTCTCGCTGCACAAAGAGTCGGCCCTCATCTACTGAGAATCCTTGCTCTTCGCAGACTGCGAGAATCTCGGGGCGTTCACCGATCTCGAAAACGAGGTGGACGCTGAGTTTGTCGGCTCCGGCACGCACAAGATCAGAGTCGGCTCGTTCACCCAGAGCCAGATTGAGGGCGTCGATAAGGAGCGACTTCCCCGCACCAGTCTCGCCTGTCATCGCAGAAAACCCAGGGCCAAATTCGACCTGGGCACGTTCAAGGATGGCTAGGTTTTCGACGGAGAGCTCGACGATCATCGCTAATCAGAAGGTACCCGGGCGCAAAAAAGCCTCACTCCCTTCAACGGGTGTGAGGCTCATTCGGCGGAAACTTTTTAGACTATTCCTTGTCTTTGAAGCCAGGAAGCCGTCGGCCTCGGTAGAAGCCGTCAGGAGTCGCTGTGAAGCGAAGGATGAAAGGAACTCCACCGACCTGCTTGTTGACCTGGATCTCGGGCATGACTGCAACGTAGTTCGTTCTCCGAAGTGCAGTTCGCTGGTGGCTATGACGTCGTTTTGGGTTTGGCATCTCGTTTTCCTAAGCCTTATTTCTTCTCGCGGTGCAGGGTGTGCTTTCGCAACCGCGGGTTGTACTTCATGATCTCCAAGCGCTCGGTGGTGTTCCGCTTGTTCTTGGTCGTGGTGTAATAGTTCTTACCGTCCACTGTGCAGACGATTCGAATAATTTCTCTGGCTTCCGATTTCTTTGCCATTTATAGTCTCCGCCCCCCAAAGCCAGATACGGTTCGGACAGCCTTTCAATTATGCACGAATCGTTCGGTCACATTCAACCGTCACGAGGTTCTTCAGCCAAGTGCCCTAGCGATTTTGAAGGCATCCTCTTCCTTTTCAGCTTCTCTTTGGAACCCAGATTCATCGCGAACGATCACATAGGGAACGTAGGGAACGCCATGACTCTCGCAGAATGTGAATTCTCGGGCTAGCTCTTTTGCCAGTTCGGGGTCGGCCAAATCTTTGACGAAGCGAGCAGAATTGATCTTTAGGCGCTCGCAGAAATCTTCTGGAGAAATGAGTTTCCCAATCTTTGCGACTTGGGCAAGCAGAAAATAGACCTCACCTGGAGTCCGTTGCCGACTCCCGGCCAAGAAATAGCGCGCGTAGTCTTTTGCCTTCGGATGCTCTTTCAAAGCATAGCTAAAGTACTTTACTTCCACCCCGATGGATTTGAACTCTTTCGAAGCGAGTTGCTTGGCAAGCGTGATGCACCCAGCGCACTGGAACTCACTGATCACGATGAGACTGATCTTGTTCCTTCCGTTGACAATCGTCGGAAGCTGCTTGAGCTCCTCCGCCGAGAATTGGACGACACTGCGTGGCAGCCTTTCCAGCTTGTTGATCGCCCGGTTTCGTTGAGCTACTGAGAAGAAGCAATAGCCGCCTATCCCGGACAGAAGCAATGCGGTGGTGGCGAAAGCTTTTGGCTTCACTTCTTGGGTGGTTCCGGAGACGTCAGTTCAAATCGCTTCACTGTTCCATCGATCAGAAAGCCATTAACCCAATTCCCGTGAACTGACTCCCTTGTTCGACTACCAACCACACCCTCAATTTCAGTCGCATCCGTCATAAATGGCTTGGAAGTATCCTGCATTGTCTCCACTCTGAACACAAATGGCCCGTTCCGGTCCTTTAAGTATTTGTTTGTTGTATAAGTTTGCATGTAGCTGGTATCCGCGTAGGTGCCCCATTCGTGGAAAACACCCACCCTACCATGAAAATCTTGTGGACAGAAGAAGCTTTCCTCCTTTACATATCCAACAAGCGCTTTTTTGCATTTTTGAACTTGAAATTTTTCAGTGCCGGGGTTGTTTAGTCGATAGAGCGGAAAGAATCCATCGTGATCGGCCGCGTAGTGCAGATAACCCTTCGCGAGGTTCTGCAAATTTCCGATACACGTGATCGGAGGAGCCGAATTGCATCCGGCCACAACGACGGCTCCTCCGATCAACACCATCAAGCGGCCACTAACCAGTTGGGCACCACGGGGTATTGTATGTCGCAGACGTGAAAGTACCAGAGCAGTCTGACGATGTGAAGGTTTTGAGCGTACAAGTCGCTTCCGATGTGCATGGATCCCCAGGTTGGCCCACACACTTAGTTCCGGTGACGACCTCGGCTTTCTTGTAATCACCCTCTTGGCTTGAGCAAGGTATGTCGCATACACCACTCGGCCGAGCTGGTCATATTGGTAATGGAATTCCTCTGAAGTCGGATTCCCGCCTGAATCTAGAACGTTCATCGTCTGGAACGCACGAGAACCCTTCGAAGGATCGCCGAGAGGCAGGTAGTCGGAATATCCGTACCGAGCCGTTCCATTCGGAGTCGTAATCGCACTCGTCGTCACCGACCCATCCGTCTCGCTCACACTCACCACCTGCCCCAAAGCCGTCCCCGAAGTGCCATAGCCCATCGTTTGTGTGATATTACTCAAACCGTCGGTTACCGTGAGAACCTGACCATTCAGGGCTTGTGATTGTGTTGGAAACATAAGCCGACCGAAAGGCCGGTGAACCCTCACCCGTCCTTCAGCCACCCTCTCCCTTTCTGCTCTGGGTCCGTTCAAGTAGGAAGGAATCTGAGGTTAGTGCAGAAAAGGAGAGGGCTTCCCAAACGGCTCCAGCGAACCGGGGTGAGCAAGGCACAAACCATCCTCGCACACCACGGCCACCCCGCCCGGTGGCCCGCCGCATATATCGAATTGCACAACAAGCTGCTGGATTTGGTTGACAGCTGCCTAAACCAAGCTTGAAAGCTGATCACAGATTCTGTGCAATTCTCCCTTAATGTGGAGGCAATGTGAAAACCAATTCTCCTTCGCTATCATTAGCTCGGCTTGCTGATGTCGATGCTCACAAAGCTGTGTCACCTTCATGCGTATTTCCTGAATCTGATGCACATGAACAGAACCGTAAGCAGCATCGACTCTAGAAAGTTCACCAAGCAGTCTCAGATCGCGATCAATCAAGGTGTTCAGAAGTTGGACTGAAACTGAGTTTTTCGGGAATGGTGGGAGTAAGAAATCACCCTTTATCCTCTTAACAGCTTCAACATGCTGGTTCCGATCAATCAAAGCGGCGATCGCCTCAACTAAATTTCCTTTCGCGCGTTTCACTCCAAAGAACAGCGTCAGTGAAACCGTGCCTGTTATCACGAAGTACAACACGGGCACGATCAACAGGGATAATACTATTGAGAATCTATCCAAAGCAATTCCCCTATAATCATAATAGGTTCCCTCTCATCTTAGGTGGGTAGTGCCTCCAATTTCGGCTTCGTTGTTTGCCTCTTGATGCTCTTGACATCGAGCTCCAGTTTGCCGTGGAGTAGGTAGCTCATGAGGATCATGTGGTTGGGGTTTCCGTAGCCTCTTGCTCTGTTCTTAGCGCTCTGGAGGACGCTGTTGAGCCCTTCAAGAATCCCGTTGTTCACTTTATGTTTGAACCAGTTCAGGATGAGGTCTCTCTTTTGGAAGAAGGTTTCAGCAACCTTCTCGATGGCTTCGACTCCTGAATTAAGCGCAGCGTTAAGCCAATCTGCAAGATAGTTGTGAGCCTTGGCGGGTGGTTGGTGAAACAGCTCTTGGAACGCGAGTCTGAGTCTGTAGGCCTCTGCCGTCTTTGCATACGCAACGTCTGTTCTAAGACCGGCGAGTGCCAGCTTTTGAGCTTCGCTCAATCTCTCTGGATTCATAAGCAAGACAAAGCGCATTCCTTTTCCAGATCTGGAGTGTTTGGATTCAGATCGCCGGGTTTCATCGACGGCTTCTGAGATCATCCTGATGAGATGGATTTTGTCGAGGACGACTTGCGCTTTGGGGAAATAGGATTGAATGCCAGAAAGGAACGCTGGACTCATATCGCACGAGAAGGCCTTGATGGATTTTGGGTTGCCTCCATGCCTGGCAAGCTCCTTTTCGAACTGACCGAGGGTTGCTGCACCTCTTCCTTCGCAAGCAAATAGAACGCGTTTTGTATCTAGGTCAACAAACGAGCTGATGTAATCGTGGCCTTTCTTGCAAGAAGTCTCATCCACCCCCACACGGGTGACACCCGAGAAGTCTGCAGCCTCTCTTGCCGATTCCACTGCTCTTTCGGCAAGACGCCATAGCCGCATATCGTCGACTCCCAAGGTCTGTGCCACCTTGCTCATCGCCATGTTTCGCATCATCAAAAACGAGAGTGCTTCAAACAGAGCGGTGAATCCACTGCCTGGTCTTGCCCAGGGGAACCTCCACCTGTGCCACAGAACCACCCTCACCGATAACCCTCGGAACCCTGGCATGAAGATAGGTTGGATACTGCCAGAAATTCAGATGACGCCATGACCGCTCCACCGTGTCGTGCACAGACTTCCCGTCGAACTTCGAACCAATTGCAAAGTCAATGTGAAGGTGAAGCTCCCCATCAATGAGCTGAGAATCCTTCACAATCCAAGGAGAAGAACGACCAAGGGCGGTAGCAAACTATTGCTCGGCGTTCACACCCAAAAGCATAGAGCCAAACCCACAAATCTCGCTA
>JBBRHU010000072.1:0-11594 GCA_038222255.1 Fimbriimonadales bacterium
GAGCTCCGCAAGGGGGGCGACATCCTCACCTTCAAGCAAAAGTTTTCGCACTTGCTTCCCAAATTCACCCGCGCCAGGCTCTCTCGTAACAATGTTTTTGATGCCCTCCGACTCAAGCGCGGCCGAGAGCGATCTGATCAACGTTGATTTTCCTGCACCTTCCGGGCCTTCGAACGTGATGAACACTCCACGAGGTTACCGCTCCTGAGCTAAACTAAGACCGCCTGATGGACATCGGGCTGGAGACCGCTTTGGCACGCTTTGAAATCTCGACCGAATACTTGACCCAGACCCTTGTCGATCTCTTGAACACCCCGAGCCCGACGGGTGATACTGAGTATGCGATCAGCTTTGTGCAGGGAGAGCTCGAAAGTATGGGCATCCCGACCGAGCGAACGATCAAGGGCGCGCTTATCGCGAATATCGAAGGTCTCCGTGGCGACAAGCCTCGAGCCGTAACCGCCCACATCGATACCCTCGGCGCAATGGTCAAGGAGATCAAGCCGAACGGTCGCCTTAAGCTGACCGCGCTTGGCGGTCTCATGTGGCCGACCGTAGATGGCGAAGGAGTTCACGTTGCCACTCGCTCGGGCCGCCAGGTTCGAGGATCCATCGTGCTCCAGAACGGCGCCGCGCACGTGAACAAGAACGCGGGCACCGACCCACGAACCGCTGACAACCTTGAAGTTCGACTCGACGAGCGAACGGAAAGGCCGGAAGAGACAAGACTCCTTGGTGTTTCCGTAGGAGACTTCGTATACGTCGATCCTCGCCCAGAGATCACCGATGCAGGGTTCATTCGATCTCGCTTCCTTGATGACAAGGCTTCGGTCGCATGTGTGCTTGCGGCGATCAAGGCGATGGTCGACAATGGCGTAAGTGCCGCCCAATCCACCACAATTCTGATCAGCAACTTCGAAGAAGTTGGCCACGGCGGAATGGATTCTCTGCCGGATAATCTCCACGAGTACATCGTCGTGGACATGGCCTGCGTTGGTGACGGACAGAATGGCGATGAGTTCCACTGCTCAATCTGTCTGAAGGATTCCTCTGGCCCCTACAGCAAGAACCTATCAGAGAAGCTCGCGGGAATCGCAAACCTGCGCGGAATCGATCTTCGGCCCGACATCTACCCCTACTACGGCTCCGACGGTAGCGCTTACTGGCGCTCCGGTGGTCGCGCTCAAGTCGCCCTCATTGGCCCTGGCGTCGACAACAGCCACGCATACGAGCGAACCCATATCGATGCACTGGTTGATACGGCGCAACTCTTGGTCGAATACTTCATCGAAGAGTAAGCAGTTAGAAGCAGTTCCTTAAGAACTGCTTCATCAACTCGTGAGATGTACCGAACGAGACTCGTGGAATGGGCGTTCTGCCGTGCATGAGCTCGTTCCTGTGCAACCGAATCTTGTCATCAACTTCAACTTGAAGTTTCTTGTCAATTTTCTTTGAAGCGCTAATTCGCTGCAGTTTGTTTGCGAGTCCAGCTTGCTGGTTGAACACAATGGCGGGTGTCATAACCGCAGCCGCTGTGGCGAGCTGACCTTCAAAGTCGGCAAGTAGTCTCAGAAGATACGTCTTTTCAAGGTTAGCCCTGGTCATGGCTACTTCTTTCCGTTCCGTCCCTTTGCAGTCTTCCTGCTGGAGCTTCGCATCAAGCGCGCGCTGGGCATGATCCAGTTCAACGGAGACTTGCTTTAACACATCGAAGGCAGTCTGACTCATTGCTTGCGAGCGATGGCATCTAAGAGCTCGATGAAGTGCTTCTGGTCCCAGGGGTATCCCATTTTCACACCCTCGCTCGTCCTAACGCTCCAGGCAAGGTTCTCATCCGGACCCTCAAGCAACACCCTACGTAGTGATGGATAAGCGTAAAGATGCACAGAGGTTGGGTGTCGATCGGATCGTTGCGCCATCCCTTCCATTCGCAAAATCTCGGTTCCATCCACTTCGATTTCTAAGAAAGGTTCTTCTGGCACTGGAGTTTTGTCGAGAACGTGAACTACCATGTGCCCCTTTGCCATCAAGTCGCTACTGACCCACGTCTCGACCTGCCGGGCTAGCGTTGCTATTGACTCGCTCCAATTCATCAATTCTAGTATACGTTTGAGCGGCTTACTTCACCCGCTCAATCGAGAACTTGGCGGCGGCCACGAGGAAGGTCGTATCGCCGTCGAATGATTCCAGGTGCTGAATAGCCGCGTCGACCAGCTGACTCGCCATGTGTTTGGCCGCGTCCAATCCATGAATCCCCGGGTAAGTCGCCTTCCCTCGCTCTCGATCCGAGCCGGCGGCCTTACCGAGTTGCTCGGCAGTTGAGATCTCGTTCAACACGTCGTCCCATATCTGGAATGCCAGGCCGACGGAACGGCCATAGATAGCAAGATGCTCGACCTGCTCTGCCGAACCCCCGCCAAGAAGCCCTCCAATTGCCGTGGAAGCTTGAATGAGTGCCGCCGTCTTGTGAATGTGGATGTACTCAAGGGTGTCGGCATCGACGACCTTTCCCTCGGAGAGGATATCAACCGTTTCGCCCCCCGCAAGACCCCGAGAACCAGAAGCCCGGGCGAGCCACCGCGTTGCGTCTCGAATCTGAGCGGACGCCCCTTCAGACTGCAAGATAGATTCAAAGGCAAGTCCGAAGAGAGAATCACCAGCGAGGATCGCAACGGCTTCGCCAAACTTCACATGGCAGGTAGGTAGTCCTCGACGAAGATCATCGTTATCAATCGCCGGAAGATCGTCGTGAATGAGCGAAAAGCAGTGGACCATCTCGACCGCACACGCTCCGTTCAAGGCTGATTCGATCGGACCACCGACGGCCTCCGAAGCGGCGAGGCAGAGCGCGGGGCGCAATCGCTTTCCAGGGGCAAGGCACGAGTAGCGCATCGCAGAATGCAACTCAAAAGGTCGCTCTTCGACCGGCGGCAAAAGCAGGGACAGTCTCGCCTCGGTCAGGTTCGCGTAGGCCTTAAGTCGTGCGGGGAAATCCACCGATGTTGAGTGTACCGTTCGGGTTCAACCCTGCTGGTAAGCTCGTCGAATGGCGAGGATTCGGCCCTTTACTGGGCTCCGTTACTCAATGTCGAGTGGCAATCTTGACTTACTCACTGCGCCCCCTTACGACGTTCTTTCTAAAGAGCAGCGTGAGGACTACGCCGAGCGAAATCCTCACAACGTCGTTCACCTGACGCTTCCCGAACAGAAGAGCGACGACCGAAGCAAATTTATCAAGTACGCCCGCAGCGCAGCTCTCTTAGCCGAGTGGAGACGCGAGGGTGCGCTGGTCGCTGAACCAAAGCCAGCCATTTATCGATACACGCAGGTTTTCTCCCTCCCCGGCATTCCGAATGCGTTTAGTCGCACGAAGATCATTGCCTTGATCAAGACCGAGCCGTACTCGGCCGAAGTGGTGCTACCGCACGAACAGACTTTCCCCAAGCACAAAGAGGATCGGATGCGAATCTTGGAAGCGACGAGAGCTCATCTAGAGTGCATCTTCGGACTTTACGAAGATCCCGGCTCCGTGGTGTTGAAGGAAATCCTCGCCGCCCCTGTCGATTCAACGGTCGAAACTCACTCCGACGAAGGAGTGGACCACACGCTTGAGCCGATTACTGACGAGGCCGCAATCGAGCGACTCGTGAACCTCCTCGCGGACAAAAAGGTTTGGATCGCCGACGGCCACCACCGGTACGAGACCGCAGTCGCATTCCGAGAGAACATTGGCGAACGAGAGGGAATCGTCGCCGAAGACTTCATGATGATGGCGCTCAGCTCGATCTCGGATCCTGGGCTCGTACTGCTCCCTACACACCGCGCCCTCAACGGCTCGACCCTTTCTAAGGAAGAAGTCTGCTCGAAACTATCCACCGTTTTCGATCTCGCACCTTGCCCCAACGAGCATTTGATGACAACGATCGAGACCTCTGAAAAGCGAGCATTCGGAATTGCTTTCCCAGATGGCTTCGGAGTCGTCGCGACACCGAAAGATGACGCAGGTCTGTTGGCGATGATCGAAACAGACGATAGTGATAAGCTGAAATCGCTGGATGTCTCGATTCTTCATCGCGTGATTTTCGAGCAACTACTCGGTGTTCAGGGCCTTGATGCGATCTCATACACTCGAGATGCAGATGAAGCCGTGCGATGGGCTGCAAATGGAGCACTCTCCTTCGTGATGAACCCTCCTACCGTAGAAGATATGAAGGAAATCGCCCTAGGCGGTGAGAAGATGCCTCAAAAGAGCACCTACTACTACCCAAAGATTCTCAGTGGGCTTGTCATTTGGAGCTTGAACGACTTTAATTAGTGGCGTCGATGAAAATTCAACTCTTGGGAACTGGTGCGGCCGATGGAATTCCGGGCCTATTTTCGCGTGACGCGATCAGCACCTACGCTCGGGAGCATGGTGGGCGAGAGGTTCGAAGCCGATCTGCAGCCGTAGTCGACGGGATTCTAAAAATCGATCTCGGTCCAGATACCTTTCACCAAGTCGCCAAGTTTGGCCTTTGTCCCATGGATTGGAAGGCGCTGTTCTTCACCCACAGCGATGACGACCATATCGAAGAGAAGGAGATCCAATACGCCCTCTTCCCTTTCACTGAGGAGGATCACCTTGGGTTCACAATCTTCGGCAACTCGGTTGTTTCCGGAATCATCCGCAGTCGTTATCCAGACTGGCCGCTGGACATCGTCGAGACCACAAGCTTCACGCCGCTTCGATTTGCCGAATATGAAGTGACGCCCATTGTCGCCAATCACATTCCAGGTGAAGATTGCCACAATCTTCTTTTCGCCAGAGACGGTAAGAGCCTGCTTTACGCAACCGACACGGGATTCTGGTCCGAGGAGACCTTTGAGTTCCTGGTAGGAAAAGCGCTTGATGTCCTCGTTTTGGAGTGCACGGATGGAGTCCATGAGTCCACCTACGAAGGCCACCTGAACCTCAGAACATTCTACGAGACCATTGAACGTCTTCACAAATCGGGCGCGGTCACATCAAACACCAAGGTCGCATCAACCCACCACAGTTGCCGCGGCGGGATGCGACATTGCGACCTAGACTCCGAACTTTCTGGCAAAGGAATCATTGCTGGATACGATGGGCTAATTCTCGAAATTTAGCGCATCATTTTTACTAGGTCTGTCGTCTCTACCTTTGCCAAGGGAATGGCGGGCGCAAGGCTATGGACGGCCTAACTTCGATTGGCCTGAGATTCTTCCTGCTTCCGAATCGCTTCAAGGTTTGCGCAGCGCTTGATCTTCACTTTGTAGATCGCTCCCCCAACGTTGACGCTCGTTAAGATGGGGATCACGTAAGAGCTCGGCCCGTCAAATTCAAGCACTGTCTCGGAGAGCCAGGTCAATTTCACTTCAGACGACTTCGTCGCGGTGAGCAGTCTTTGAGCCTTGATCTCTGTCCCAAAACCTATTTCTAGGTGGAGAACATTGGGCTTGACGTCCTTGCACTCTCTCTCAGAGAGCTGGGCTCGAACCACAGAATCCGGAGAGGGAACTGTTTGGGTCACTTCTTCCCTGCACGGGTCCATGACCCGATTCTTAAGGTAGAGCAAGACGTAGCCCGATCCAGCTACCATTGAAAAAGTCAATCCGATGGTCGCCAGGAGGAAGAGCCACTTCGGTACGACCGGTCTCTTACTCTTCTGAGAAGTTTCCCTTCGTGACACAACACACAAACTTGGTGGAGGCGGGGGGAATTGAACCCCCTTCCAAAACCGTCGGCCCTCAAATTACCACGAGCGTCTCCCCTGTACTAAACTTCAACGCCAGTCTCTGCCGGGGCCGCCTGACTGGACATCTAGTTCGATTTTTTTTAGGCGCGCTTGCTCCGAACAGAAGCTCCCACGACGATCCGAATTTTATTAGGCCCGGAACTCTCCCTATCGGCTCGAAAGAGGCGGACCCACTGCACTAATTAGGCAGCGAAGGCGTAGTTGTTATTCGCAGCTACAGTTTTTGCCGCTTTTAACGAGGCCAGCGGCGCCTCGGCTCGCAACTCGAAGTCGAACCGGTCCTGTCGAAACCGTTCGCCCCCAAGGTGTCACTTAGTATAGACAATTGTCGAGGACAAACAGTTCCGTCGTGGGACGTTATAGATTAGGGCTTGATGACTGCGCGGAGCGTAACGTCTCCGAACGAGGCAGCTACAGGGTAGAGCGACCAATAGACCTTGCCAGAGAAAGGCTCAACGATACCGTTCGTAGAAATAAGGTGGCCCGGGAACTCGATTTCGAACACCATCGACATCATGTCATTCATTGATGAGTTCTTTTCTTGCGCCTTACTGCTGGCCTTCGATGCCGAGTTATCCTTCAGAAGTGCTGAATTCTTGATCGAGTCGACCAAGGACGCGCAGACTTTTTTGATCTCTTCGGTCGTGAGGTCTGGCATGGTCTGACGAAGCGACTCGTCGATTTTCTTATAGAGAACACCGAGCATTTTGCGTTCTGCAAAATCCGGGTTCGAGAGCAACTGGGTTAGGCTGGGTTCTGGCGGGCCGAAGAGCATCTGAACAAGGCTCGTCGCGATGGTTGCAGTGACAGCGTCGATTTCAGCCGTCTTTTGGTGCCGCTCTGGGAGGCCAAGCTTGACCTGTGCGCGCATTTTTGCGAAATCCGCTTCGTCTGTCTTTGCTTTTTCGCCCTTCCACCGGATCGTTTCGGTGTACTCCAGATTCCCGTCGTCGAGTCTTTTGATCGTTACCGTGCTGGTAGCAAGTGGTTTCTTCTTGGGGTCAACGAGAACGATGTCCTCCGTTCCCGCGACGCCTGCAGCGATCTGCCGCGAAAACTTTACAACTGCGTTTTCCTCTTCTGTCGACTTTTCGACTTTCACTCCACTGCCAGCTGTCGGGAGGACAAAGAGCTTTTCAGGGGTGTTTTCCTTCTCGATCTCCCCCATGGGGTTCTTGAGCGGCATCTTGATCGTCACTAAGCGGTTCGCAGAACCATCTGGGTGGAGCGTGGTCGTCGTGAGCACACGTCCACA
Organism: Fimbriimonadales bacterium; assembly: GCA_038222255.1. Classification (GTDB taxonomy): domain Bacteria; phylum Armatimonadota; class Fimbriimonadia; order Fimbriimonadales; family Fimbriimonadaceae; genus Fimbriimonas. The sequence goes on from JBBRHU010000072.1 coordinate 7,015, forward strand.
TCCAACTCCGGCAACCGCTAGCGCCAAAGAGGCGAGGAGAAAACGCTTTCGCATGCCCGATCTTAGCATGACCAGCCTCAGTTTTCAGGCGAAAGTGCCGCTCTCCAAATCGTCAAGTGCGTTCCCGACTTGCTCCGGAGTGCTCATGACAAGCGAACGATATTGCATCACCGGCTCGTTGAGGGGTTTTGCACTCACAAAGATGAAGGTCGTGTCCGTCGTGGCTTCTACCCTCACGCCTTCTCCTTGACTAAGCACGGCAAGGTGCCCGACCTTCCAACTCCGGCCCGCGATGCTTGCATCTCCCTTCCACGGATAGCAAAATGCGGTCCAACCGATGGGCGCAGGGAGGTCGACGCTCTCACCCGCTTTGAGGTTGACCACGAAGTAGTGTGGCCGGACGGCGATCCCGTCGAAGGCACCATGGATGCCCTGGAACTCGCCGGCGATTACCGCGACTGAACCGCCCGACTCTAGCTCCACCTTCGGTATGCCCGCCGCCTCAACACACTGATATCCCGCGGTGATGAACTTCTGGTCTGCAGGAAGATTGAACCAAATCTGGAGCGAGTCATTTCCTTTCGGATCAGGATGGAGCATCTCTTCGTGAAAGATCCCCGCTCCCGCAGTCATCCACTGCGAGCCACCTGCTTGGACTGCTCCTTCGTTTCCGAGCGAGTCCTTGTGCGCCATCTTGCCTTCGAACACATAAGTGAGCGTCTCAATCCCTCGATGAGGGTGTCGAGGGAAACCGCGTGGTTCGGTGAGCTCCGATGCGTCCACCTTGAGGTGATCAAGCAACATCACCGGATCTAGAAACACCAACCTCTCACTCCCAATGGATCGATGAATCACCACTCCCTTCGCTTCGGGAGCGATGACAGGATCTGCAATGAAGGCAATATGGCGCGTGCTCACATCATAGGTTTACGTCATTCATTCAACCGAATTGCGTAAGATGGTCAAAAGCCTACGGGTTCGTATCATGCGACGCTTCTCAGTCTTACGATCCCTGCGGCGGGGCGGACGAATGGCGCAAACGACGTGAGAAGTTTCTGCTCCAGCAGTTACTTGCTGGACGGCACCTAGATATCAGCCCGAACTTTTGTTTCTAGGTAAACGCAGCTCCCGCCGATAGCCAGCTTGGGTTCTTTCTACACAAAGCACGAATTCATTGTCCCGCCATCCTCGGCGCGACTGTTGTGGGCAGCATCCTTGGAGTCGCGGGGCTCTTCTTCCTTGTGCGCTTCCTCGCCCGTAGAATCGCGAAGCGTTAACTGTCGGCGGCGGCGTGCAAGAACTACACTGAAAACTTGAAGGACTACGTGACACAGGAGTTTATCGACGACCGAGGGGTCATCCCTTCGGTACATGCGTCAACGATTGCCGAAGCCGCAGATGGCACCGTTGTAGCAGCGTGGTTCGGGGGGCAATACGAGGGACATCCCGAAGTCGCAATCTACACTGCACGGCGCGTGAAGGGAAAGTGGGAAACGCCGATTCTCGCCGCGCAGGGGAACGATTCGGCTGGGGGTCCACTCGCATGCTACAACCCGGTCTTGTTCAGGTGGACTGAAGACCGGCTCTTGCTGTTCTACAAAGCTGGAAAAAGCCCAAGCACCTGGCATGGTTATTTGACCTGGTCAGCAGATGGAGGGCGCACCTGGCTGACACCCCAACCCCTGCCGAACGGGTTCAACGGCCCGATCAAAAATCGACCTGTCCTCGATGCCACCGGCGGCCTCATTTGCCCGACAAGCGACGAGCAGCACGGATGGCGTGTTCACTTTGAATTCACCAAAGATCTTATTCACTGGAACAAGACAGGTCCTCTGAACGATGGCCTGAAGATTGGTGCAATTCAGCCCTCGCTTCTGAAGCTCGGCGGTATTGCGTGGAGGGCGATTGGGCGCACACAGAATGGCTTCTTGTTTCAAATGGACTCCCACGACGACGGTCGAACTTGGAACGAGATGTCTCTGACCGACCTGCCGAATCCAAACAGCGGCACCGATGCGATTCAACTTGCGGACGGACGATACGTCCTCGCATACAATCCGGTCTCGAAAGGCCGAACGCCGCTCGTGCTTGCGATCTCCTCAGACGCGGCGATATGGAAGACCTTCGCGACCCTAGAATCTGCGCCTGGGGAGTACTCCTACCCGACTCTGTTTCAAGGCCAATCTCGGCGAATTCATGTGGTGTACACCTGGAAGCGCGAGAAGATTCGTCACGTCGAGCTTGATTTGCCCTGAGATTCGAGCCAAGAGTGAGTCTGTTTCGGGTGGGTAAAGCGCAAGACTTTGCAATGGTCGTTCGGTGGATTCTTCTCGACCTCAAGGGCGAAAAGATGTCGTCGCTTGTGCGTCTTCACGAGCCATAGCATAATGGAATCCCTCGTCAAAAAGCTCTTCACAAAGGACTCGCGGTTCACCCCCCACAGAAGTTCGCGTTTTGCTGACCGACGCACGGTCCGCCAAAGCAAGCGCCGAAACACAAAACCAAACGGGTAGTCGAGCAGAATAACCATGTCCAACTCGGTCCAATAGATATGCCGAGCGAAACCATAATTGCCATCAATCACATACCTGGGCGTTTTGACTCGCTGTGAGAGGATCTCAGTGAACTCATCGTTCGGTCGTTCTTGCCACTTCGGCAAGTGTCGAATCGCATCAAGTTCGATCCGCTCTAGATTCCAAAGCTCTTCGAGCTGCTTAGAAAGTGTGGTCTTGCCCGATCCGCAACAGCCAATCACCGAAACTTTCGCTGGCGATGACATGAACAAGATTATGACCAGGACTAGATTTTTCGCATCCAATCCGCGACGGCGCGGGATTGGTCATCGGTTGCTTCCGCAAGGTGATTGATAACACTTTCGCGATCTTCGGCCGACTTGTTCTGACTCAACTTGAACTTGGCCTCTATTTGGTCAATCGAGATTTCGAAGGCTGTAATTCCCTTCCGTACGCCCTCAAGATAATCGAGAGGGAAAGGAGCGTGGGGCTCGAAAGACTTCCCTAGCTCAACGATCGCGTTCGTGTAGTCAGCCCCCTCAAGCGCAATCCCCCGGCCGGTAATGTGGACGACAACGTAGTTCCACGTCGGCACATAAAGCGTCTGGGGTGAGTACCAGGCGGGAGTGATATACGCATGTGGACCATGGAAGATCACGGTGATCGCCCCACATTCCTTCAGATGTTTTGCAACCGGATTCGGGCTTGCAAGATGGCCGCGCAAAACCCGTTTTTCCATGTCCAAAAGTATCGGTGCGTAAGCAATCTGGGGTGGGATGGTGTGGGCAATGAGAGTCGCGAACGCATTCGCCCGCACGACCTGGAAGATCAGATCTTCGCGGTCTGATTGGGTCCAGGTCGGTGCGTAGAGGCTCATCTCAGGAAGTCTTCAAGCTGAACGCGAGCATCGGTCTTTTCATCTCGATACTTGACGATGACCGGCGTGTAGAGCGAGACTCCCCACTCAGCACCAATGCCGTGAGTCACCTTTCTTGAGCCAGCGACAACAACTGCACCCGCAGGAACAATCAATGGCAAGTCGCCTTCGGATCGGTGAACAGTTCCGGTCGCAAGATCATAAAGCGGGGTTGAGCGAGTGAGGATGACGCCGCTACCGAGCACAGCACCTTGCTTCACCACGGTCCCTTCGTACACTCCACAGTTTCCGCCGACCATCACATCGTCCTCGATGATTACCGGGATCGCTCCGACAGGCTCAAGCACGCCACCAATCTGCGCGGCAGCGCTGAGGTGGACTCGCTTTCCAATCTGGGCGCAACTTCCCACCAAAGCGTGGCTATCCACCATCGTTCCAGTTTCGACATACGCACCGACATTGATGTACATCGGGGGCATGCAGGTCACGCCAGGGGCAACGTAGGCTCCGGTACGGATCGATGATCCACCGGGCACGATGCGGACTCCGTCTGAAAGTCGGAGTGGCTTCACGGGGTAAGTCGATTTGTCGAAGAACTCAAACCCGTGGTCCATTTCGACGAGCCCCCCAATCCGAAAGCCGAGCAAGATGCCTTGTTTGACCCAAGCATTCACCTTCCATCCTGTCGGTGAAGAATCGTCAGGCTCCGCTGCGCGAAATTCACCTGCATTCAGCCGAGTCAAGAAGTGCTCGAACAGGCTCCGATGCTCAGAACCGTATTCGTCGGGTGGATTCAGGAAGAGGTCTTGGATCTCAGCTTGCAAGGAGGCCGACCTCCTTCAAAAGCGCCTCGAGTTTGACCTTCAGGCCCTCGCTTGGCGGAATCATTGGCAATCGCCAAACTGCTTCACAGAGACCCATCATTGCCAGCGAAGCCTTGACCGGAATCGGATTCGGTTCCCAGAAGTTCGCTTCGAACAGGCGCTGATATTTCCTCTGAATCGCTCTCGCACCAGCAAAATCGCCTGCATTCGCAAGCGCGGCGAGCTGAGACATCGGGCCGGGAATTTGGTTTCCAACCACCGAGATGATTCCATGTCCACCAAGCGCAACGACTGGCAGCGTCACTGCGTCGTCGCCCGAAAGAACGAGGAAGTCGGCAGGCACTCGATCAATGATCGAAGCAACCT
>JBBRHU010000073.1:0-11518 GCA_038222255.1 Fimbriimonadales bacterium
GAGCCACTGCCCGGCTCCCAATCCCCGCTACTCGATTCGGACTCCTCAAGGTGGACCGCCGCGAACCGACCGTAGGGAAAAATGAACCAATGGGCTGCAGCTACCGCGCCGACTGGGCCAACCAGGCCGAGCGGCATAGGAGCCTTGTGTGCGGACCAAGCGACTGCAAACTCAACCACATAGGTGGCAATTCCCGCGACCACGTATAGCAGTCCGAACCTCCACCACCCTAAGGCACCCTCAACTCCGACCCCGAGCAATCCTAAAAGCAGTGCGCACACACCAACGTAGAAAATGTTCTCTGTCTCAATGAACGAGAGCAGGCATTGCATCACGCTCATCTTTGGACTGATCATCAGCCAGTCTTCGTAGGCTCGCCCTGAGTTTTCGAGCCCGGTCGAAAACGGAAAGAAGCCGATCACCCCAATAGCAATGATGAAGAAGCACAACCAAGGAGTGTGTTGGTGGCGGGTTTTTAGCCGATACGGAATGTTCACGCCGTGTAGTTTCGATTCTACGACATTTCAATCTGCTACGGCCATAAATGCGATAAGTGGTCGAATGTCACCTCGATCCGCAAACCTCAGGCATTCAATGTATCTCGACCTGGTTGCACTTGCCGGTCCCAAGGTGAATGCTCCCCAGTCCGAAAGCTTCCACCCCTCACGTCGACATAAGATGTCCACTACCAGCCGGGCATGTCTGCCATTTCCGTTTGCAAATGGGTGAATCTGGACCAATCGGTGATGGAGGCGAGCTGCAACTTCTGCGGGCGGATAAGTCTGAAATTCCAACCAAATTTTTACATCCTCTAGAAGGTTGTGAAGCTCAGGGGCAATTCGATAGGCCTCAATTCCAATGGACTTCTGGGTCTTTCGAAACCGCCCTGCCCAACGCCAGGTCTTGTTGAACATTCGAACGTGGATTAGCCGCACAATCTCAGTGCTCAGGATTCCTTGCCGAACCTTTCTGCTCCTCTCTGCCCAAGCGGTTGCCTCGGCGATATTGAGGAGCTCAAATTCATTCAGTTCGGCTTGAGTGGAGAGCCTCGGAATGAGGCCCTCCGCTTCGTCGGGATCAATGGGAGTCGCACCTTCGCGATCCTCAAAATTTACTCCCACAACTTCGAGTCACCCTCGTTGAGAATCTCTTGTGTGGCTTCTTTGATGAGCTCGTCCATTTGATACACGGCTTGATCCTCCATGACCATCGAGTGCGCTGCCCTCTGGAAGCGATAAATCGCCTTTTCGCGAGCTTTGTTTTCCATCATCTGAGTGAGAGGCACCCGAGGAACAAATACGACCACGAGATCGCAGCCGAGAGCATCGGCGGCGGCGCGGAGCCGACGAACCGTGATCGCATCCTCGACCTCTGCGCGCTCAAGCTGGTAGACCGTCGACCGAGAACCAAGACCGAGCCGACGACCAAGGGCGTCTAAGCTCATGCCAAGTGCTTCTCGGATCGCTTTGATCCAGCCGCCTGATGGCGCAGCCACAGGCAAGACACCTACGAGAGGCATCAGTTGCCGGTCCAACTGCTGACGTCGCATTCGCTTGCGTTTCGAATCCATTCGATTATAGTAGAACATTCAACCATCAACTGTTCCACTATAAACAAACATTTTTCAACATAATGTTCACCTATAACAGAACACTTGAGTTGCAAACGTGAACATGTCTCGTTTTCCGAGGCGGACCCTACCACCCCAGATCTTTTCTAATTCGCTCCAAGAGCACCTTGGACATGATCGTGTGCGTCTTCACGTTCGGATGATAGGCTGCTCCACCACCATCCTTCTCAACATCTTGAATCGCAAACTCAAGCTTGCCCACTCGCTTATCGCCACGAGCATCGCAATCCGTGACAATCTTATCGATGTAGCCACGTAACGTCGATAACGCCTTATTCTTGGGGGGCCAATTGTCCGACATCATCGAACCGATCGAGCAGTAGATCCACGCCTTGGGGTAGTTCGACCGGATTCGCTGAATGAACTTTACGTAAGCGCTGGTCCACCCTTTTTCATCGGGGTTCTTTTGACCGAAGTCGTTCGTGGCGAGATTGATCAGCACCACATCTGGAACTTGGTTCGCAAAGTTCCAAGTTGAGGTCGACGATTCCGGAAGGGCACGATCATAGATCTCGGGGATTGTGTTATCTGGCCACATCTTGCGACCAGACCAAGCGAGGGCCACGGCATCGGCGCCAAAGTGCTCGGCAGCGAGATACCAATAGGTTTGAGTTGCGTCTTCTGTGACCGATAGGAACGGATCCTTGATGCTGGCAGAAAGGTTTCCAAATCCACATGTGATTGAGTCGCCAATAAACTCCATTCTTCTCTGCACGCGCTTTGGGGGAAGAAAAGTAATTGGGGCGTCGCTGGAAAAGTTCTTGAACACAACCTGGCCGAACAGAGGCTCAGTCATCTTTGCGACACGAACCGAGTGCTCCCCATTTGGGCCGCTGAAGACGGTGACAGACTTCTTCCCCTTAGGAATACTGAACGAGCTTGCCCTGGCGCCATCGACGAAAACTTGATAATGGTTGTCGCCCTTTTCCTCAAGTTCAAAGTTGAGACTCGTTCCACGAAAACGGACTTCAAGTGCGCTACCTGGCCAGGAGCACGTCAGGTCTACACCATTCCTTTCGAACCGGCCGACCTGCTTCACCCGAGAATCTGTCGCGAGAAGGACCGTGGGTACAAGACAGGTCATTGAGATGAAAGCAGCAAGCATTGCGTGAGCATATCCCGAAGACGTTCGTAGATGAATCCGTATGTCAGAACAGTTCAACCGCGGAGTCTGCTGGATTCGGCGAGACCTTCGACTCCTGGATCACGCCGCGCTAACGGCCTCCTGCCACTCTTGCGACTCAGTCGCGGTTGTGTTTGTTTTTGACACTGAAATCCTTGCCCAGCTCGAAGACCGAGACGATCGGCGATTGACGTTCATTTTTGAGACCCTTCTCGAACTCGATCACAAGTTGAAAAAGAACGGCTCCCGGCTCGTGGTTCTCCACGGAAATCCGAGGGTCGAGATTCCAAGGTTTGCCAAGGACTGGGGAGCCGAAGCCGTCTACTGCGCACGAGACTATGAGCCGTATGCAATCGATCGCGACCAGATCGTAGCAACTGAACTCGAATCGCTCCGGATCGCGTTTCGAACGGTGAAAGATTCGGTTATCTTTGAGCCAGACCAGGTTAAAACAGAGCAAGGTGGCACGTATCGTGTCTACACGCCCTACTCACGAGCTTGGAGAAAGCAGTTCCGGCCCCAGGTCGATGCTGCTTCCTACGACCCAGATCTCTCGCACCTTGCTCCGACCGACAATCTGACTAACGAAGGAGTAATGCTGGACCTCGAAAGTTTCGGGTTTAGCTCAGCTGAACTGTGGATCGCAGCAGGCGAGGATGCCGGACAAGGCCAACTTGACGCCTTCTGCACCAAGATGGAGAATTACGCCGAGCATCGGGATCGACCTGACCTCAACGGCACCAGCATCCTCTCTCCTCATCTGCGATTTGGCACCATTTCGATTCGGGCAGCTGTGCGCGCCGCCCTCGAAGACGGGAGCCAAGGAGGCGACAAGTGGCTGGCAGAGTTGATTTGGCGGGAGTTCTATCAAGCGATCCTTTTCCACAATCCCCACGTCACAGAGTCGCCGTTTCAGCCGCAGTACTCCGACCTCAGCTACCCGGGTTCGATAGAGCATTTCAAAAAATGGTGCCGGGGCCAAACCGGCTTCCCCCTCATCGACGCGGCAATGCGGTGCTTCCGACAAACCGGCTGGATGCACAACCGACTGCGGATGATCGTCGCATCGTTTCTCACTAAGGACTTGCTGGTCGACTATCGGCTGGGCGAAGAGTGGTTCGCACGGTTTCTCCTCGACTTCGACCTTGCCTCAAACAATGGTGGGTGGCAGTGGGCAAGCTCGACTGGGTGTGATGCTCAGCCCTATTTCAGAATCTTTAATCCGATCCTCCAAAGCGAGAAGTTTGACCCTGAAGGCTCCTTCATCCGCGAGTGGGTGCCAGAGTTGAAAGCACTCCCGACCCACCTCATCCACTTCCCGGCAACGAAACCACTAGAGGCTGCCCTCGCGGGGATCGAACTCGGCCGTGACTATCCCCACCCAATCATCGATCATTCTGTGCAGCGTGAACTCGCGATCAAGTTGATGAAACGTTAGGATGGCGGACTTCTTGCTATAATCCAAGGAGTAGTGGGCTAGGAAGGCCCGCTCGATGGAGACCGCACGGATGAAGGTCGAAGCACGCCCAACAAAAACTCCCGACAAGGAACCCACAGTTCGCCGGCGCACCAAAGCGAAGGTTGAACCTGTGAACACCAAGGCTGCCAGTCACCGACATTTGGATCTCCTGGGCATAGGCTCGGTTGTCGTTTCGATTTTTCTCTTTATCAGCTTAGCGACGTCCGACTCTGGAGTCCTTGGCCAGTCGCTAGGAACGTTTTGTCGGTACCTCTTCGGAAAAGGAACGATTGTCGCGGCGATCGTTATGCTCACTCACGGTATCGGCCTCTTGCGAGGAAGGTCGCTGGGCTTGCGCCACCTTTCGCTCGGCCTTACTATCATTTTTTGCTCGATCCTCGGAATGCTTGCCCGCTCGCAAGGCGGCGACTACTTTGATCCCGAGATCGTTTCTCCGAGCGGTGGCTATATCGGCGCGATCTTTGGATGGCTCTTTGGCACACTCCTCGGCGTCGGAAAACCCGTCGGATTAGTCGCAATGACCATCGTGGGCGGAGTGTTCTGCATCGACGCGCCGATTCGACACTACATCGAAGCGATCATGGCCAAGGCACGCCAGCCGAGAGAGCGAGAAGTCACAGAGCCTGTGAAGGCTGAAAGAGGGCGTGCAGTCCTGGACGAACCCGAGGATGAGCCGGTCATCACTCGCCGAAATCGTGTGCCTGAAACCGTGATCCCGGAAGAAATCGTCCAGCCAGCACCTGTGCCCAAGACGCGCAAGCTCATCATCAAGGAGCCAGAAGTCACCGAAGCGCCCTTAAACGTTGAATCTGCCACTCCAAAAGAGGGGTATCAGCTTCCGCCGATCAATTTGCTAAGTGAAGCAATCTTGAACCCTAAGCGGTCGGCGTCCGAGATGCAGAAGAACATCGAGACGTTGGAAAACACGCTCGACCAGTTCGGAATAGATTCAACCGTCGTCGAAGTCGCAAACGGACCCACCGTGACTCGCTACGAAATCGCACTCGGACCGGGCATCCGCGTCAACCGCATCACGGCGCTGGCCGACAACATCGCGATGGACCTCGCTGCTTCCCAAGTGCGAGTCGAAGCGCCGATCCCAGGCAAGGCAGCCATCGGCGTTGAAGTCCCCAACGCAAACCCGACGATCGTAACCCTCCGCGAACTCTGCGAAACGCCGGAGTTCATGAACCACCCATCGCGACTTTGCGTGGCCCTCGGGAAAGATGTTAGCGGAGCAAACCGCTACGCTGACCTCACCCGCATGCCACACCTCTTGATTGGCGGCGCGACGAACTCGGGCAAATCCATCGGCCTCGCGACACTCATAACGAGCCTGCTCATCCGAAACACTCCGAAAGATGTTCGACTGGTGATGATCGACCCCAAGCGGGTTGAACTTACGCTTTTTGACCACATCCCTCATCTCATGTGCCCCGTCATCAAGGACGTCAAGGAAGCTCCGGGTGTCCTCAGAGCCGTCTGGCGGGAGATGGATCGGCGTTATGACCTGTTCTCTGATGGCGGTGTTCGCAACATCGATGGTTGGAACGCGAAGGCGACCTTCGCCGAGCGACTTCCATACATTGTCGTGGTGATTGATGAGCTCGCAGACTTGATGATTCAGGCCCAGGCAGAAGTCGAAACCACAATCGTTCGGCTCGCCCAGCTCGCACGAGCCGTTGGCATACACCTCGTCATTGCGACTCAGAGGCCTAGCGTTGACGTCATCACTGGCCTCATCAAGGCGAACATCCCTTCTCGAATTGGGTTTAGTGTTGCGTCGCAGATTGACTCACGGACGATTCTTGACGGCAAGGGGGCTGAGAACCTTATCGGGAAAGGCGACATGCTCTTTCTCCCCATCGGTGCATTCAAGCCCATGCGAATCCAAGGCTGCTACGTCTCCGAAAAGGAAATTGATGCCGTGTGCATGCACTGGCGCAAACAGCAGGCACCCGAATACGTGCTCACCCCGATTGAAGAAATTCACGACTCGGGACGAGAGGCTGGCGACTTTGGCCAAGAGATGGACCCGCTTTGGGAAGATGCCGTTCGCTGGGTCGTCGAACGTGGCCAAGCTTCGACGTCGATGCTTCAGCGCAAGTTCTCCGTAGGGTTTCAACGAGCATCGAGACTGCTTGACCTCATGGAAGAAAGGAGTATCGTCGGGGCCAGAGAGGGATCAAAGCCGCGCGACGTGCTTGTCTCGATCGTTGATCTCGACATGATTTTTGGACGCAACATCATTCCGCCCGGCGAGGTGATGGGATACGACGAGGAAGAAGCCTGAAATATTCCGCTAAGCGCAGATTTTGTTGCGTGAAGCAACGCATTCTGTGCCGATAATCGTTGTGTAGGCTAGTGCCTGGCGCGCGATGATTCCCCAAGGTCCAAACGATTCTGAAAGCCCTTTGGCTTCGGTCCCTCCCGAGTGGGCACCGGAGGCACTTTTGGCTGCGCAGCACCTAAGTCGAGAGAAGTCATTTCTCTACGACACCCAACGCGGAATCATCTACTTTATTGCTCATGACGGCAGAGTCGACGAGGTCATTGAATTTCCAGACTGGATCGAAACAGTTCATCGAGACGACCAACGGCTGGTCCTGACCCAGCTTGATCAGCTGATGCGGGGAGATTTCGACCGAATTGCGCTCTCGTATCGCAGGGTCAGCCCGGACGGAACTGTCAGGTATTTCGGGAGTTCACTGACGAGAGACAATGCCGCACTCGTTGGCATCATCCTCGAAGAAACCACCGACAAATACCAAATTGAATCCGTTGTCGAACACCTGTCCGCGGTCTTTTTGGCGAACCAATTAGCTGGTGTTGCGTCGGCAATTTACGATTTCGCAAAGGGTCAGTCATGGGCATCACCCGCCTATTTAGCATGGTTCCGATTGCAGCCGGATGACTCGCCTTTGCCGCTTATATCCTACGCGGATTCAGTGGTTGAAGAAGATCGAACGCTTGTCGCAGACGATATCCACCGCGTCCTGCTTCACGGTGGGACGAAAACGATCGACCATCGAGCAACTACTCCGTGGAGTAAGCGAGTCTGGATGCGTCTTCGACTGGACGGCTTTCTCGATCATGGCACTGTGTCTAGGATCGTGGTTTCTCTCACAGATATCACCGAGCAGGTGAGTGCGTCGGTTGCCTTGCGTCAACGCGACGAGCAGCTAAGAGCAGCCATGGAAGCGAGCTTCGACGCCTTCATGCTTCTCGAGGCAGATTACGGCGATAACGGTCGCATCGTCGATTTTCGTTTCAAGCACCTGAATCGCCTTTCAGAACTCTTGCTTGGTGAAGAGGTCTCCAAGCTGCTCGGAAGGTCCGCGCGGGAGTGCCTTCAGAAGAAGGTCTATCGAAAGTTCTTCTTCTACTACCGGCAGGCACTGATGTCCCGACAGACGCTAGTCCGCGAAGAGGTCTTCCAGATTGCAGGAGAACGCAGATGGTATCGCCATCAGGTCGTTCCTCTCTCACACGCGGTCGCAGTCACCGTAAGCGATGTGACATCACAACGGCGAGATCAGCAACTTTTACTTGATCAGAAGATCGAACTCGAGAAGGCTAATGCGAAGCTACGCGATCTTGCGCGTATCGACGGATTGACCGGTGTCTACAACAGACGTGCCTTCGACGAACGACTTCACGAAGAGATTGAGCGTGGTGATCGGTATCACACGCCACTCTCCTTGGTGATCATGGACATCGACCGCTTCAAGCTCTTCAACGATGAGTTTGGCCACCAATTTGGAGATGAAGTTCTACGTCACGTGGCTAACTTGCTAAACCAATCTGCTCGCGTCACGGACTTTGTCGCTCGCTACGGCGGCGAGGAGTTTGCGGCGATTCTCCCGATGACAACCGCCGAAGAGGCGCGGCTATTTGCTGAGCGCTTCCGAAATCGACTTCGAGAGTCGCCTTATGAGGGCAGGTCCGTCACGGGTAGCTTTGGATGCGCACAGCACGTCAAAGGCGCTGGCGCTGCCTCGGACCTCGTGAAACGTGCAGATGCTGCCCAATATGAGTCCAAGCACGGCGGGCGTGACCGCGTCACTCTCGACTCGACAATCATTCAGAACGGGTAAAAGAGCGGAGTGCTCGTCACTCTTGCCCTGACATTCGCTATGAACGCCCTCCCCCAAGATCTTGCCGCCCAGATCGATCCGAACCGACTGAAAGCAACCGTCGCTTCCCTCTCCGCATTCCCCAACCGGAACACTAACAATCCTACGCTGACTCAAGCAGCGGAGATGTTGAAAGGTGAGTTAGAAAAGCTGCCTGGCCTGAAGGTCGAGCTGATGAAGTACAAGATCACTAAGGGGCAGAGAATCCCCGAAGACAAGGAGGTCGTCCAGGTTGTTGCGGTTCTCCCCGGAAAGACCGACCGGCGCATCCTTGTTGGAGGTCACTTCGACACAATCAACATGCAGGGGGGCGGGATCGGCGCGGCAAGCCCAGGCGCTGACGATGACGCGAGCGGAGTCGCAGTGACTCTCGAGTGCGCGAGGCTGATGACACAACAGAAATGGGAGCACACCCTCGTCTTCTGTTGCTTTACGGGCGAGGAACAAGGCCTCCTCGGATCGGCCGCCCTGGCAAAGCGTGCAAAAGAAGAGAACTGGAAGATTGACGCCTTCCTAAATAACGACATGGTCGGCTATTCGCGCAATGCGGCGGGAATGAAGGAAGAGAAGTTCGTCCGGTTGTATAGTGAAGAGGCTCCAACGACGGCTGTGATCCGACACGACTCACGTGAATTAGCCCGCTTTGTCGAGTTCTTTACTAAGGGCAAGGCAGGCAATTTTGGGGCAAAGCTCGTTTATCGACGTGATCGTTTCCAGCGAGGTGGCGACCACACCCCGTTCAATCGCGAAGGATTTACTGCCGTCCGATTTGTCGAGTCGATCGAGGATTTCACTCGACAGCACTCCGAGAAAGATGTGATTGAGGCAGTGGATTTCAACTATTTGGCGAACGTCGCGAAGCTCAACCTGCTTTCGCTGGCCTCCCTCGCGAATGCCCCAGCCCCTCCAACCGATGTTCGCTACGAAACCAAGCAAGCCCACGACACCTCCCTCCGTTGGAAAGGCTCGCCAGAAGTTAATTACATCGTCTACTGGCGCGAGACGCAGTCGGCGGCTTGGCAAGGCTCCAAGATTGTGGGCAAGGTCGGATCCGCAACCATCCCGAAAGTGAACAAGGATGACCACTACTTCGCCGTCGGTGCAGTTGGAGGGGTCCCTGTCGAAGCAAAATAGCCGATCTCAGAAATCAAGAGATCGGCACTGAGACGGTTGTGTCAAATGATCTGAACGTCGTTCGGACCGGCCTGAACTTCTCCGATGACCGCCGCTGATTCCCCAGCTTCGGTCAACCTTTGGACGATCGTCGGGGCGTCATCTCGATCAACAATCAGCACCATCCCGATGCCCATGTTGAACGTGCGGAACATCTCCACGTCGGGAACATTCGCAATCGCTTGTATCAGCTTGAAGATCGGCAGCGGCGTCCAAGATGTTCGATCAATGGATACGCGCACATCTGCAGGCAAGACGCGGGGGATGTTGTCGTAAAGCCCGCCTCCCGTGATGTGGGCGACGGCGAAGATCGAATCAAATTCGTTCAGCAATGGATAGACCGAATTGAAATAGCAGCGATGCGGTCGGAGCAACTCCTCCCCGATCGTGCGCCCGAGGCCAGGAATCTCGTCACGGACCGACTGTCCATTAACCTCAAACAGTGCTCGACGGGCCAGGGTGTATCCGTTCGTGTGAAGGCCGTTCGAAGCTAAACCAATCACGCTACAACCTGCCGACATCTTCCCTCTTGGAAGCTTCTTTTCGAGGTCGACGAGGCCCACGATTGAGCCGACTACGTCAATTTCATCATCGACATAGACTCCAGGCATCTCTGCTGTTTCACCTCCAATGAGTGCAGCACCGACCGCTTGACATGCGAGCGCCATGCCTGAGACCACTTGCTCAAATCGATGATCTTCGAGTTTGTTGCATCCGTAGTAATCGAGGAAGAAAAGCGGTCGGGCACCTTGGCACAGGATGTCGTTGACGCAGTGATTGACGATGTCCTGTCCTAGACCCGAGTAGTCGCCGACCATTGCCGCGACTTTCGTCTTCGTCCCCACTCCATCGACCGAGCTGACGAGAACGGGTTGCCGCATGTCGCCAAAATCGGCTCTGAAAAGGGCACCAAAACCGCCCACACCGGCCACCACATTTTCAGTGTACGTGCCTTGGATATTGCTAACCACGGACCGAAGGGCCCGCTGGGCTCCATCAATATCGACCCCGGCGTCCCGGTAGGTGAGGGGCGTTTCGCTCATTCCATGAGGTTACCCGCCCCGTCTGGGGTATCTTTTCCTGGGCGGGCTTGTAGCTCAGCGGTAGAGCAGCGGCCTTTTAAGCCGTTGGTCGAGGGTTCAAATCCCTCCGGGCCCACCATCCGCCTATTTCTTCTTGCCGGTAGCAAGAATGGCTGTGTAGTTGCTCAGGAAGACTTCAACGGTTGACCTGGCGATCAGCCCCTTCAGTGCGTCCATCGCAACTCCTTCCGAACACTTGACTCGGACACACGCCTTTCCCATGTCGAGCTTCTTGCCCGTTTTGGCCCACGCTTCCTTAAACTCCGCCTCTGCCTCCGGGTCGATGTAAACGCAGAACAGGTGGATTCCGATGTGGCCCTTGACGTTGCCGATCGACGCAAAATTGAGCGGCTGCTTTGGATCGCAGTGGTACCCAGCTGGGAAAATGCTGTGCGGGACGTAGTAGCTGATCATCCCATACTGCATCCCCTCCTCATAACCCTCGGGAAGCACCTCGAGGATCGCAGCCCGAATCGCTTCAACAGATTCCCGCCTATCAACAGGCATTCCGTCCAGATACTCTTGAATCGACGCTGCTTGCACTGCCATCTGACAAGCATAGACCAAGTGCCAGGTCTCAAGTTTCTGAGACTTGGGTGTCAAACTGGTTTTGTGAACCGTTGAAGAGTCTGAACTTATGAAGTCACCGGAACTCGCGCCGCGAAATTCGTTGTTTGTGGTCTGCCTCGCTGCTGGCCTCTTCGCGGCCGCGTGCGTTGCACCCTTCATGCCCGCGTTACTCTGGGCAACCGTGCTGTCGCTATTAACATATCCGCTATACAGGCGCCTAAAGCATCGGTGGCGTCGGCTGGGGGAAAAGGCAGAGACTCTCGCGGCAATCACACTGACCCTTGGCACCTTCTTGATTCTATGTGTGCCATTCCTGCTCGTTGC
>JBBRHU010000074.1:0-11422 GCA_038222255.1 Fimbriimonadales bacterium
CCTCGCCGACGAGAACTCACTGCGGTCAAGGGCCTCAATTGCGCAGAGTTTTGGTCATCTGCAGTTGTAAATGTGCGCACCCACTTATAGCTTTTGTACAATCCCGCACCGATAATCGCGAGAACCACGAAGGTAACTCCAACAAACTCTGGAGTCCACCTGATAAGGCGGATTCGCTCTCTGACTCCGCTTCGATACGGTTTCTTGCTCCGGCGCCTCAGGATCTTTAAGTCAAGCGGCTCGATATCATTGGGTACCTTGCCCAACCAGGAGCCAGTCAGATCATTGCCAAGCGCCTGGACACCCGCATTTTGCCTTTCCAAATTTACGCTGTCAAGCGTGAGTTGATGAATGGCCTCTGAAAAACAGATCTTTCCGGGGGCGCAAATATTCTGCAGCTGACGCGCATGATCAACTGCCGATCCGAAGGCACTTCCGTCAAGTCGCTGGACCTCGCCATGATCAATTCCGATTCGATACTTTAGTCGAATCGCGGATTTGCTCAAAGCTGCATTCTGCCCAAGGATCAACTGCTGCATCGCAATCGCAGCGTGCAACGCTTCGTGGGCGTGTTCAAAAATAGCTTCGAAATGATCCCCACTCTCGCTCACCAACTTGCCAGCGTGTCGCAGAATGAGGTCTCGCAAGAATCCAGCATCTGTTGCAATCCTTCGCTCAAGCTCCTCGCCGCGAGGTCCAGGCGGGATTGTAAGTCCGCTGACTCCGCAACTAAGAACCGCCATTGGTGTACGTTCGTGGGTTGGCTCGGCCATTATTCGCTCCAAGGGAATGCGCCCTACTGCACTATCAGCATAACAGCGATCTTTCAAAACTCCAAGCAGATTTTTTGCTGGGCCTAGTTCCGGGATCAAGATTTAACTTGGACAACTCTAATCAAAACCCTAGTACATGTTCATGGAGGTGCCGATATGTTAATGGGGAAGCATATCGTTATGGGTTGGTTTACACATTCAAGAGGCGAGGCAAAGTCGCCGGTCTCGGACGAGCAGAACGCTCGACTCGTGCGGACCTTAAATGATATGGCAACAGATCCGGCTCATCTTGATGCCGAAGTGATCTCACTTGCCGCTGATTCTGACGACCCTCATCTGAGAATTCTGGCAATTCGCACCGCTTTGGCAACCTGCTATGCAAAGTCGATGCAACTGTGCCTAAAGTTGCTTTTCGATGAGGATGACCACGTTATTCAGGAGGCCATTCGAGCCCTTGAAACCGTCGGTGACCCCTCCGCATTGCCTCACCTTCGCCGCCTGACTTATTCGGAAGACCCCGACATCGCTCTTTCCGCGATAGACGCCATGAGAGCTTTGCAGAATTCGACGGTTCAACAACAAGTCGCCGCATAGCGACTTGTTTGAAGTAGGAGTCCGATAGCATACGGGTCTATCTTCTAGCGAGGATATCTAGTGTTAGGTAGCCTTTTCGAGTGCCTCTTGCAGTCGAGCCATTAAGTCTTCTGAAAGACCTCGCGATCATCATCGCCGGTATCGTCGCGCTGATAACCTTCTTCTTTGGCGTTCTCGAATACGTGCGCCAGGGGAGACAGCATAATGCCGCGAATTTCGTGCAAATGCGTCGAAGGTTCTTAGAGTCAGAACTTTTCCGAAACGTGCTCGACCTTCTGGCTCACGACGATCCCATGCTGAGAGAGATTTCAGTCCAAGATCGACGCAACTTTGTTGGGTTTTTGGAAGAGGTTGCCTTGATGGCGAATTCTCGCATCATCCGGCCTGACGTTGCGTACTACATGTTTGGCTATTACGTGGTTCTGACGGATCGAAGTGAGCACATCTGGGTGGGCCTTGATCGGAACGGACCGTATTGGGCGGTCTTTCGAAGATTTGCGGCCCAGATGGATGCGTTCAAACCGGCGGAGACTGACATGGTATCACTCAAATTCTGAGCCAGGTAGGGAACTGTGCCTGCGTAGCAGCGCCGGTAAAATAGTTGCATCCAGCGGACGATTTTGAGCGTAAACCCGTCTATGGCTTTTAGGGGGTGTGTTGAGTCCAAAACTGTTTAAAGTCGTTGCTGCAATCTGGATAACCCTTGCGGTCGCGGCTTCTTGGGCGCAAGAGCCAAAGGAAAAGCCCAAGGTGATCGTGAATGTCACGCCGTCGATGGTGTTCCGAACGGGAGTTGTCCTAGACGTTGACATCCGCAACACGGTAGATGCGATCACAGGTGAACTTGAGGTTTCGACCGATACCGACGTGGTCGAGACGAAGAAGCTCACCGTCCCCAACGGGCTCACAAGATACAGGTTTGAGTCTGTAGGTTTCATCTCAGGGACCTGGACGGTTACATTTAAAACCAAGCTAGGCAAGTTCAAGGACCAGGTGAAGGGCCAGCATTATGGTGGAAGTCAACTGCGGTCTCTTGTTCTCGCCACACGGCCAGCAGACGACCTCCGGCAAATCGCTTCACGGTGGGGCGAGGCAGTCGAAATTAGGCCGAGGGCATTCCCAAGAACGCTTGAGGCCCTGAGTATGTTCGACAAGATCTTTGTTCAAGCTGGGCTTGAGCAATTGAGCAAAGAGCAAATTGAACTGCTGGCGGGGTGGATGCTCTCCGGTGGAGCATTAGTTCTTTACAACGTCGGAAAGACGTTTGACATCAATTCGGCGCCTTACTCCTCATTCGCTCCAGCCGCCCCAACTACGGTGGCTTGGGGGGCAGGACGAGTGAACTACTTAGCGCCCGCAGCAACCAAGTCCGAAGCGGTCCTGATCGAGACCATCAACAAGATGGACACGTACAACTACGAACAGTCTGACCATCTCGTGACCTTTAGCCACTTCTCCCGACCCACCACAGCTGCGTCTCTGCGTCAATCCGGACCAGGGAATGCGTCTCCCTTTCTCATCAAACTCCCAACGATTAGTTTTATCGGCGGAGTGATGATCTCGTTCTTCGTTATCGCGGTGCCCATCACGATGGGCATTCTGAAGCGAATCAAGCGGGCTGAGTTGGCTTGGATCACCACTCCGGTGTTCGCAATTATTGCCTCTAGCATCCTCTTTGGAGGATCACGATCTCTGAGTGACCTGCCCAGTTCAAGTCAGGTAGTGGTGGACTTTGCGCGTCTTCCCGGCATCGGAACAGTGGGTGCGGGCATGGTGAGTGCCTACTTCTCCAAGAGTGGAATGCATCGCCTCAAGATGCAGAATTGGATGGGCTTGCGTGGTAATGCTAGTCCCGAGGGACAGTCACGCTTCGCAACGTTGCTCGCGAAAGACGAGTCAGTTCTTAACGATGAAATCCAATATTCAAGCTCAAATCGAGAGTTCAGGAACTTCGCGGGAGCAGTTATGTTCTCCGACGAACTTCGACTTGAAGCAAAACTAATCTGGAGCAAGTTTGGTCCTCCGGTGCTGCGGCTTTACAACCCTAGCCCGTTTGAATTCGAATCTGCATCGCTTGATCGACAGTTGGTCAATGCCGCTGCAAACTACAGTCGACCTCAGGACGCTCAGTCACAGAGTGAGCGTGTGTTGGCGCTCGGCCCGATTCCAGCACATAGCGTAAGCGAGTTCAAGGTTTTCGACGAGGCGCTGCTGGAGTTATTCCGCAAAAAACTGCCGAACCAAGTTGTTCCGTCGATTTGGTTCAAAACCACGCTCACCCTTCCTGATTCTGTTAATCCGTGGGGATCCCCGGGTGGCGGATTCGGTACTTTTCGACAGCCTCTGATGCTCCGCGAAGAAGGAGCTCGACCCCGGTGAGCTCAAATTTGAAATTTGAAGAAGAGGAAGAGCAACCCCAGTTGCTCCAGCCTTCGAAGGTAATGGAGGTCGATGCGGGTGAATCTTCGATTCGAACCATTCTTTGGGAGAACCCAATGTGGGTCGAGGTCAAGCGCGTTGCCAGACGATTTACCGTCTACGAGAAGGCGGGTGGAGTTCGAGCTGCGCTTTCGTGGATCGTAGGCGCGACCTACGTCACTTACTTCATCTTCATGCTGATCAACGCGATCAAGTTTGGGGAAGCGGTTCAGAACATCATCATGATCAAGCTGGTGCTGCTCGGCCCGCTCAGCGTCTTGATGGGATACAACGTCATTGCCGGCGAGCGAGAGCGCCGCTCCTGGGACTTGCTTCGGACGGCGCCCCTCTCCGCTGCTCAAATCGTGCTTGGGAAATTCAGTGGAGTCGCCGCAACCATCACGGGGTTTTCGTTGCTGATTACGCTTCCGGCGCTCCTGAGTCAGCGCTACGGAGATCGTTCCTGGTTCGGTGGAGTCAATGTCAATCCTTTCGTTCCCGAAGTTGCTTCGTGGATTGTATTGATGTTTCTCTGTAGCCTCTCGGTTGCTGTAAGCGCGCGCTGTCGCCGTAGCCTTACGGCGCTTTCTAGCTCGATCGGCTTGGTTCTTTCGATCTATGTGCTCGTGCCGGGTCTGGCTTCACTCTTTTCCACTAAGATCTTCATCGATCTCGCAGTATGGTTCTGGCCACCTGAATTGGCTGAGCGCGACACGTTCCACGGGGGTTCGCTCCTCCTTCATCTGGTCTTCACTGTGTTTTGCTTGATCTTCGCGGTTCGAAGTGTCAAGGCGCTCGACCGCAAGGATATGCAATAGCCCTTTATGTTAGAAGTCATCGATCTCCATAAGAACTACGGGAAGTTCGCCGCTGTCAAGGGCGTCAGTTTCGAACTCATGCCCGGCGACGTGTTTGGATTTATCGGATCCAATGGTGCCGGAAAAACCACGACGATCCGGATGATCGCGACTTTGCTCGAACCGACGGCTGGAACCGCTCGACTGAACGGCATCGATATCGTGAAGAATCCGATGGCCGTTCGAACGATGCTCGGGTACATGCCCGACTTTTTTGGACTCTACGACGACATAAAAGTCTGGGAGTATCTGGACTATTTTGCGAGGCTCTATCGGGTCAAGCGGCAGTCGATCCCGGACAAGATCGACGAAGTCTTGAGCCTCACCAATCTTGGGATCAAGCGAAACGACTATGTTCAACACCTCTCTCGGGGAATGCAACAGCGGCTCTGTCTCGCTCGGTGTCTCGTGCATGATCCGTCGCTGCTGTTGCTTGACGAACCTGCCTCAGGCCTTGACCCGAGGGCTCGCGCAGAACTCAAAGATCTCATCGCCGCCCTCGCAAGTCAAGGGAAGATCGTCATTGTCTCGTCGCACATTCTTCCGGAGCTGGCCGATTTCTGCAACAAGGTCGGAATCATCGAGAGAGGAGATCTTCTTGAATTCGGCGGCGTGGACGAAATTGTCAACCGAGTCCGTCCAGAGCGAACGCTCCGGCTCCACCTGCTTGAACGTTCGACCGAAGCTGCCCAATGGCTCGAAGCATCTGAGCATGTCCACGGGCTCCTTGTTGGAACCACCCACGAGGTTCGATTTAAGTTTCGGGGCAGCATGATTGAGCAAGCGGAGATGGTGACTGGGCTCGTTCACGCTGGATTCGGAGTCGTCGGGCTAAAAGACGAGCTCTTCGATCTAGAAGACGTCTTCCTGCAAATCACGACGGGGGCGGTCAACTAATGCCGAACGTGCTTCACTGGTTCGCGGATCGTTGGCAGGGGCTTATGAATAACCCCACCGCGATTCGAGACTCGCGCATCCAAATGCGAGGGCGCAAAGGAACGACAGTGATCAGCATCTACCTGGTGTTGATGATCTCCATCGTCCTCTATTTTTACCAAACGATGGTGCTGCGTGGTGGTGCGACGGATCCGGCGGGGTTGCAGGATTTGCTCCGCAATCTCTACCGGCTGATCATGGGCGCACTCGGCGCAACCGTTTGCCTTGTCCCAACGATGATGGGTGCGTTTTCCGTGGTGATGGAGCGTTCGCGACGAACGCTTGAACTCATCACGCTCGCCCCCATTCGGCCCCACGAGTATCTGGTAGGCAAGCTCGTCAGTAGCACTCGATTCACCTCGGTGTTGCTTCTGGCCGGACTGCCAGCTTTGGCAATCACACTCGCGATCGGCGGCGCAACGCCGCTTGACCTGATCACTACAATCATTCTCTACGTCAGTCAGGCGATCACTTTTGCTTCTGTGGGACTCTATGTCTCTAGCTTCCTGCGCAATCCGATTCTCTCGATCGTGTTCAGTGGAATGGGCATCTTCTGCCTCAATTGGATCGGACTCGGAGTGAGGTATTCAGAGAACACAGGTTGGTGGCATGCGCTGACCTACTTGAGCCCTTTTGCGACAATGGAATCTGGGACAGGATTGCTCATGCCGTTCGGCCCCATCGGGATCCCGGGATGGATTGCTGGACTAGGAGTGAACGCACTCGTGACTCTGATCTTCCTCTCTCAGGCTGCGCCAGGGATTGATCCTACCGATGCAACCCTTGTTCGGAGATCGAGGCTTGTGCAACTTGGACTGACGGTTACTGGAACCCTCGCAATGCTCGTCATGGGAGCCCAGTCATTCGGCCAGTCCGACTACCCTTTGAACTCACCAAACAACGGAATCGGGATTGTTGCCTCGGTGTTTGGCGGCATAATTGGGCTATTCATGGTTCTCGGTGCTCGAGGGGATGATGATCACGCACGCTATCGTGCTGATCAAAAGTTCAACATTCGAGAGATTTTGACTGGACAAGCTTCGACGCTCTATGCCTACGGACTGCTCCATTACGGAATCGTGGTGGCTGGGCTCTTGGTCGGCGCTCTCGCTGGATGGCTGCCAACTCCGCACATAGGGCCGCTCCTCTACGGCTTCGCTTTCATCACGATGATGCGAGGGATTGTGGAATTTGTCTCTAAACGGACCGAAAGCGTGAAGTCGGCGAGAGCCCTCTCGCTCGTTTGGATCGCGGGAATGGTGCTTGTGCCTTCGGTGCTGGTCGGTCTCATGTCCACGTCGGGTGATTCGGCGGATCGGTTACTAGCACTACACCCTGTGCTTGCCCTCGACCCTCGGGTTCCCTGGGCTAGTTTTGGTTGGGGAATGTTGTTCTTGCTGGTCGGGTACCTGTTCAAAACCGCTCGAGTGAAGAGCCAAAAGCTTCCCGCACACATCACCACCGTTGACATCTCTGGAGAGACGCCGATTATTCGAACAGATTTTCTTTCGCCAATCCGCACAGAAGATGGCGATGAACAGCATCTAGCAAACTGAGAGAAAGTATCCTTCTCAGGTAATGGCAGACCAGCTTAGATGGGGCATCATGGCCACCGGTGGCATCGCCCGAAAATTCGCCGACGGGCTTCAATCCTGCAAGACGGGCCACCTCGCCGCTGTGGGATCGAGGTCAATCGAGAGTGCTACGAAATTTACGGAGCAGTTCGGCGGGAAGCCGTATGGTTCTTACGAAGAACTGCTCGCCGATCCTGACGTGGATGCGGTCTATATCGCGACCCCACACCACCTCCATCATCAAAACACCATTGATGCGGCCCGAGCGGGTAAGGCCATTCTTTGCGAGAAGCCCTTCACCCTGAATTCCCTCGAAGCTGAGCGTGCGCTGGCGGTCGTCAAAGAGTGCGGCGTGTTCTTCATGGAAGCGTTCATGTATCGCTGCCACCCACAAACTCAGAAGATCAAGGATCTCGTTCAATCAGGCGCGATTGGGAACCTTCTGAACATCAATGCGGAATTTGGTTTTCAAGCTGGCAAACAGTGGGACAACTTCCGCGCGGTCGGGGAACTCGGCGGCGGCGGCCTTATGGACGTCGGTTGCTACTGCGTTTCTATGATGCGCATGGTCGCGGGCGAGCCAACCGATGCGGCCTACTTCGCTACGATTAGCCCGAACGGCTATGATGAGCACGGTTCAGGCATCCTCAAATTTGCAAACGGAGTGAATGGTCACTTCGGCACCGGTGTCCACGTCTCGCTCAAAAATGATGTGTGGATTTACGGTGATGCAGGACATATCGAAGTTCGAGGTCCATGGATCGTCGGCGAAGGCAGCCGAGTGATCTTGAAACAGCAGGGCAAAGATGCCGAAGAGTTCAACTTCTTCGACGGCTATCACCTGTATGCAAGGGAAGCCGATGCGGTTGCTGAGTCACTCGAAAAAGGTGAGTCGCCGTACATGACGATCGAAGACACCGTCGGTCAGATGCGAACACTTGACATGATCCGCAAGAGCTGCGGGCTTGAGTTTGGCGCGGAGATGAAGGCATGAAATTCGGAACTCTTCCTCACTTTGACAAGCCAATGCCGCGCATCATTGTCGGTACCGACTTCCTTGTAGGTCAGCCCACAGAGATCTCGTTTGCAGGCTACGATGCCTACTGGGAAGCCGGTGGAAAGGCTTTCGACAGTGCGCAGTGTTACGGCCGCAACTCGAATGTTTTTGGCGAATGGGCTCATTCCCGAGGTGTCCAAGATGAAGTGATCTACTTCGACAAGGGCTGCCATCCCTCCAGTGTTCCTCGTGTCACTCACGACGATATGAAGAGTGACATTCTCGCGAATCATGAGCGGCTCGGAGTGGAATACACCGACTTCTTTGTCCTCCATCGCGACAACCCGGAGATTCCCGTCGGAGAGATCATCGACTGGCTGAACGAGTTCAAGCAGGAAGGACTCATCGGCGTTTTTGGTGGATCCAACTGGGAGCATCAGCGAATCATTGATGCAAACGCTTACGCCGAAGCAAATGGGAAGCAGGGGATGTCGTTGAACAACCCTAACATATCGCTTGCTCACGCAAACGAGCCAATGTGGGGAGGCTGCTACACCATCGATCAAGAGGGTCGAGACTGGCATGCCAAAACCGGCTTCCCGCTGTGCGCGTGGTCATCGATGGCGCGAGGATTCTTTGCCTACGTGACCGACCCCGACGTGGTCCGTGTCTACGACATCCCCGAAAACCGCGAGCGCCGAACGCGAGCAGAGGAACTAGGGAAGAAGAAGGGCCTAAGCGCTCCCCAAATCGCGCTTGCGTGGACACTCGGCCAGCCAGGAAATTATTTCGCGCTCTGCGGACTTCGAAATATTGACAACGTCAAGCAAACCCTCGATGTTCTTGATGTTGAGCTATCGGCGGAAGAGCTCCGATGGCTTGAATGGGGTGACTGAGTTTGCCCACCTCTCTGGCTGGAACCTAATTGGTTTCAGCCAGAGATCGTTCCGCCCCGCTTGAGGCCCTGACCACTAGGGAAGTTGGCAGAATCTCGCGGACAAATTCCGCACTTGGCTCCGAGATGCGCTTGAGCAAAATGCGCGCCGCTTCTGCACCCATCTCGTAAGCTGGCTGGGTTGAGACAGTCAGGAAGGGGAAGGTGATCAGGTGTTGAGGCAAGTCATCGAATCCGACGATCGAGAGTTCCTCGGGCACCGCCACACCAGCGGTCCTCAACGCTCCGAGCCCGCCGATGGCTAGGAAGTTATTTGCAGCGAAGACTGCGGTCGGACGGGGGGCGAGTTGGAGCACCTCCTCGATCATGCGGGTGCCTTCCGGAACCGTGAGCTGGCCGTGCTTAACAACGATGTTCGCAGTCGCCCCTAAGGCACTTTTGAATCCTTCGATTCTATCGTCCGCCGTGGTATTACCGACGGGGCCAGCGAGAATCGCGAACTGACGGTGCCCGCCTGCCCAAAGGTGTTCGGCAAGATCACGCGCGCCCTGGAACGAGTCACACCGAACCGAGTCAACGTTCGACAACGAAGTCCGCCGATCAAGAATCACGACCGGTAAATGGTGAGCTTGAGCAAGAGCAATCGCTTCCTCCCCGCCCGCTGCAGGAACAAAGAGCACTCCGTCTACGCCTTTTTGCACCAGCATGCGCATATAACGAATCTCCTCGGCCTCAATTTCATCGGTGTTTCCGACCAAGACAAGGTGATCTGAGACGCTCGCGACATCCTCGACTCCGCGGGCAACCGTAGTGAAAAAAGGGTTCGTGATGTCGGTAACAAGGAGTGCAATAATTCCAGACCTCGCAGACCTGAGGCCACGAGCATTTTGGTTTGGAATATAGCCGAGAAGGTCGATCGCCTGTTGAACTCGTTCGCGGGTGGATTCTCCGACGTAGCCGCTGTTATTCAGCACACGTGAAACTGTCATCGTGCCGACCCCGGCGAGTTTGGCGACCTCGCGAATCGTCGCCCTGGTTCTGCTCCGGATGGGGTCTTGAGTTTCTTCCTGCATTCGGTTCAACTCATTCTAGCGCGAAACCCTTGCACTCACAGGGAAGCAACGTATAGAGTGATAACGTGACCACATCTAACAACGAAGCTTTTTCTCCCGAATGGGAATCACTGCGCCATTATCAAGTGCCCGAATGGTATCTCGACGCAAAGTTCGGAATTTTTATTCACTGGGGAGTTTATGCGGTGCCCGCGTTTAGCAACGAATGGTATGCGCGAAATATGTATGTGCAAGGCACCAAAGAATTCGATCACCACGTGAAAACATTTGGCCCGCAGACCGAATTTGGCTACAAGGATTTCATCCCGCAGTTCACAGCTCCGAATTATGATCCTGCGGCCTGGGCCGATCTGTTTGTAGAAGCAGGGGCGAAGTTCGTCGTCCCGGTTGCTGAGCACCACGATGGATTCGCGATGTACAAGACAAAGCTGAGCAAGTGGAATGCAGCCGAAATGGGTCCGAAGCGAGACGTTGTCGGTGAGCTAGCCGCTGAGGTGAAGAAGCGAGGCATGGTCTTTGGGCTTTCCTCGCATCGAATCGAGCACTGGTGGTTTATGAACGGAGGGCGTGAGTTTCCGTCCGATGTTCAGGACGATGATTACGCAGATTTCTATGGACCGGCTCACTCAGGCAAGAGCGACAAAGACCAGAATCCGCCCGATGCTGCCTTCATGCAGGACTGGCTCGATCGCTGCCTGGAACTCGCAGAGTCGTATGAGCCTCAACTTTTCTGGTTTGACTGGTGGATTGAGCAAAAGGTGCTTGAGCCTTATCTCCAGAGGTTCGCGGCTGAGTATTACAACCTTGGTCGGGCTTGGGGCAAGGGAGTCGCTATCAACTATAAAAACGAAGCGATGCCGCCCGATTCCGCTGTTTTCGATGTCGAGCGTGGTCAGCTTGAAGACATTCGACCTTTCTTCTGGCAGACAGATACGGCGGTAGCCACCAACTCTTGGAGCCACGTCAGTGAGATGAATTACAAGTCTGCCGACTCGCTACTGTACGATCTCATCGATATCGTTAGCAAAAACGGTGCTCTGTTGCTCAACATCGGTCCACGAGCAGACGGCTCAATTCCTGAAGAGGATCAGGCGATCCTCCGCACGATCGGCGATTGGCTGAAGGTGCATGGCGAAGTGATTTATGGGACAAGGCCGTGGTCTGTATTTGGCGAAGGGCCGACCAAGGTGGAATCAGGTGGATTCAAAGACAGCACTCCCTGGGGCTTCACTTCGGACGACATCCGTTTCACGACCAAAGCGGGCAGCCTGTTTGTGACGGTGCTCTCCAAGCCTGGTGAATCGA
>JBBRHU010000075.1:0-11383 GCA_038222255.1 Fimbriimonadales bacterium
CGCCAATACTGCTCCGTTCGCAGCCGCCATGGGAATGTAGTCCTCAGCGTTGTTGGTCGTGCCCGGGACGCAAAGGAAAAGAGATCCAGGAATCGCTTTTCGCGAATCCTGGACCAACGAGGTGAGCTGCGGATTAGGACCCGTCCCGAGCGGGAGTCCAGCTTTTTGAAAGAGGTCGCTTAGGTTCACTCTTCTGGAGATTGTGTCCGTTTCTTCGACTTCTTCGATGACGCCCTAGGCGCTTCAACCTTCACCTTTGTCTTTTTCGACTTCGGATTGATTGTTCGACTCACCGGCATCGGCGCGACAAGTTCGCTTGATCGAACAACTGTCATCGCTTTCGGCTTCTTCGGGGACTTCTTCTTTGCGTTCTTGTCGGTTTGAACCTTGGCTCTTATCGATCTTGCGGTAGTTCGCGGCTCCCTGACCGCAACGTCGCTCGACGAGCTCGGCACTTCAGCCGTATCTGGCTCCAGGTCAGGATCGATTGTCTTCTTCACTCGCGTTCTCGGGGCTACGGGCTGAAGGTCCATGAACTCCAACATCTCTCGATCGGAGATTCTTGGCTTCTTCGTCACAGCTGGTTTTGTCGGTGCGGAATTCAACGTACTCGACAGAGTTACGGCGACGGGAGTGCCTTCCTTCGAAGCAGTCGGGTTCTCGACGATCGAGGGAGGAATGTTGTATCGACGAATGACAGAACGGGCGATTTGTTGGAAGGCTGGACCGGCAACTTCGGCACCGTAATATTTGTCCTTCGGTCGGTTTACCATTACAAGGATTACAGCTCGAGGATTCTCTGCGGGCACAAATCCGACAAAGTTTGCACAGAAGCCCTTCTCCCCTCGACCAATAATTTGAGCGGTGCCGGTCTTACCGGCGAGTCGATAGCCGGGAATTCGAAGTGACTTTCCTGTGCCACGGTCCTTTTCGATAACCGCTTCCATGCACCGCATGACTTCATCTGCGCTCGATTTCTTGATAACCTGCGTGCCCTTGTCCAGGATCGTCTCCTTGAAACCAACCCGCTTTATAAGCCTTGGCTGAACGCGGACACCACCATTTCCGAGCATTCCGAATGCACTTACGAGGGTTACGGGTGTGCAGTTGATCGACTGGCCGAAGCCGATCGTGGCGAGTTGTAGCCGTTGCGCCGGTTCATTGTCTCGTAAATAACCAGCCATCTCCCCAGGAAGTCCGATCTTTGGCTTATCACGAAGCCCGAGGTCTTTGATATAGTCGAACATCGGTCCACGGTCAACGCTCAGGGCCCAGGTTGCTGCCGCGACGTTACAGCTTCGAGCAATTGCGTCTTCGGGAGTCAGCAAACCGTGCGCTCGGTTTCCATGGTGTTCGTCGCAACGAATGCGAGTGCTTCCCGAGGGATGGAGTTCTCCAGTACACATCACCGACTGGGTCATGCTGGTGCGTCCCATGTCGAGCGCTTTTGCGAGGGTAAGAACCTTGAAGGTTGAACCCGGCTCAAGCCGAGCCATGATGTTCGGGTTGAAGCCGGAGTTCCGGCTCATGTCCGCGTTCAATCCGTCTGGTCCAAGAGGAGCAAAGCTGGGCCAGTTCGCCATGGCGAGAATGTCACCCGTCTTCGGATCGTAGACGAGGCCGACGCCATCTTCTGCATGGTTGTCTTCAACTGCTCGCCTTACGGCGGCAGCGGTCATCGTCTGAAGCTCTTTGTCGATGGTTAGCGTTACATCGGAGCCGTCTCGCTTCGCTACTTCTTCGAGAGGTCGAGTGGCAAGGAACTCACCTCGCTTATCGACGGGTCCGGTAACTGAACCATCGACTCCACGAAGGTCGCCATCAAGAGCCTTTTCGATACCAAGCTGAGGCGAGTCTTCTTTCACCCACCCGACGAGACAGGATGCGTCTTGACCGAGCGGATAGCCTCTGCGCTGAATTCGCCGAAGTGACAAGCCATCTGCTCGCCAAGTTTGACGAAGCTCCTGAAGGTCCTTGGCCTGCGTTGGCGAAAGGAGGCGCCTCCACGTAGCAGAAGTCGCATTCGAGCGGGCTGCCTGTGCTTGGAACTCTGTGGCAGGGACACCGGTCGCAGCGCTTAACTCGACAAAGAACGCCTCACTCTTAGGAACGTTCTTGAAATTCAGGGTGAGCTCGAAGGTGTCAATGTCTCTCGCAAGAGGCGACCCGTCGCTGGTCAGGATGGAGCCACGCCTTGCATAATCTGGACGTTTCAAAATGAACCGATTGCTCGAATCTCGCAATTCAAGCGTCTTCCTTCGTTCCCACGTTTGGAGCTTGATCTGGGAAAGGGCAGCTCCACCAAAAAGGAGCGCAAGAGCACCTGCTGCAAGTCTTGAATCGGTCATTGAATTCTCTTATTCCTCTTACTGTTCGGGGGAGGCGGTTTGGACTGAAGCGAGGACTACAGGTGCCCCTTGCGGCACGAATCCGTTGGCCAAAGCCCAGTCTTGGATCGCAACGCTGTTCGACAACAATTCCACATCTTTCATCAGCCGACTTTCAGCAGCCTTTGCATCGGCGAACCGACGGCTAGCCACAACTACATCGTTCGATTTCGACTGGAGCACCATGTTGCCAACCACGGTCGCCGACACATTGCCGATGACTAGGAAGCCGACGAACATTCCTGCTCGAGTGAGAACGTATTGCATCACTCGCTGCCTGGACTTAGTTCGTGCCTTGACCTGCACCTTTACGGGCGCTGCTGGGATTGCGGTCAGGCCGGCAGAACGTCGGCTAGCTGATGTTGATCGATTGACCTTTCGGTCGAGGGTTACCATACTCATCCTTGATTGCTCCTTGCTTATCGGGGAGAACTAGGCGCCGTCCGTGGCCAT
This sequence comes from Fimbriimonadales bacterium, assembly GCA_038222255.1. Classification (GTDB taxonomy): domain Bacteria; phylum Armatimonadota; class Fimbriimonadia; order Fimbriimonadales; family Fimbriimonadaceae; genus Fimbriimonas. The sequence goes on from JBBRHU010000075.1 coordinate 2,841, forward strand.
CGCTCCTCCCTAAATTGTTGTTAGGCGATCCTTTCGAGGGACCGCATTTTTGCACTTCGACTTCTCGGATTCCTCCGAACTTCATCTTCCGTCGGAGTTCGAGGCTTCTTTTCGAGCTCCTTGAAGTGCCCTGACTCTGACAGGCCACGAAATGCTTGCTTTGCCTGTCTATCTTCTCCGCTATGGTAGCTCAGTACTACAATTCTGCCACCGACGGCGAGAGTCTCTGAAATCGACCGGATGGCATCATCGAGCTCATCCAGTTCACGATTCACCGCTATTCGTACAGCTTGAAATGTTCGAGTTGCGGCGTGAATTCTAGGATCTCGCGCCTTCGCTGGCACTGCCGCCAACACCGCCTCTACCAAATCGGTCGTTGTCCGAAGAGGAGATTCCTTTCGGCGAGCCACGATTGTCTTTGCAATCGCCTTTGCCCATCGCTCGTCTCCATATTCGTAGATCAAATTTTCTATGGCCTGCGGAGAAAGCCGGTTGAGCATCGCTGAAGCCGGCTCCCCTTTCGTGCGATCCATTCGCATGTCTAAGGGTCCCTCCTGCTGAAAAGAGATTCCCCGCGAGCCATCCTTAAGCTGGACGCTGTTCAGTCCCAAATCAAGGAGGATTGCATCTGGATTCCAACCAAAGCCTTTCATGACCTCTGGAATCTCCCTGTAGTCGCCCCGGTGAAATCGAACGTCAACTCCGTCCACACCCTCAAACCGCTTCATTGCGTAATCGAGCATTGACTCGTCCCAGTCAAAACCTGCAAACTTTCCACCGAAGACCGTCCTTAAGGCGAGGGCCAATCCATGGCCCGCCAACCCGAGCGTGCCATCTACCACGGTTTGACCGGGTTTCGGGTTGAGCACCTCAAGGACTTCTTCGATCATCACAGGATCGTGTCGCCACGACTCTGTTCCAGAATCAGGGATGGGCGTGTCGAGTGTCAATTGGACACCTCGACTGGGTTACTCATCGCGAAACCAAATCCCATTCGCCGGAGGGCATCTTCCATTTGTGCCTTTCGACTATCGACGGTCATCGCTGAGAACTTCTCGTCCCAAACCTGCTTCTTCCAAATTTCTAACGCGGTTCCTCGACCGACAACGACAAGAGCGTCCTGCTCTTCGAGCCCTGCAAGGGACCTGATCCACGGCGGCAGATTTACTCTGTTCGCATCGTCAATCGAAACGTCATCATCTGCAAATCCGTGCAGCAGTCGGAGGACATCATCCATGCCCGCGTTAAGCTCGTCAAACTCTGAGATGATCCTCTCAGACTTTGCCTTCCATTCTTCTTGTGCGTAACAAGCGATGCAGCCATTTCCCTCAACTGCAACCGCGCATCTCTTCCCCAACGGAGAAGACATCCGGCCGATCGGTGCTCGGCCTTTAGAATCAAGAGTCGAATCAACGCGGCCAGTGATGAGGGTTCGTCCTTTCTCTGCCATTGTTCGATCCTTAGTTGAAACTTAAGGGGCGCCTTCCATGGCACCCCGCTTAATTCTGTTCAGAGCACCCCGCGTGTTTTCTCTTCACAGCTGCCACCCCACAATCCTTGTGTGATCTGGGTGATCAGTGGAATGATTATCAACTATTCAGCGCAGAAATAAAACACATTTGGGAAAAATATGGGAAGTTTTTGAAAATAATTTGGGGCTTAGATTCAAAGCAATTTTGCCAGGAGCGGAGGAATACCTTTTGAATACCCAGACTAGTAGACATGCGACGACCATCTCGAAAGTTTTCCACTTTTCCACGGCTAGGTGTGGAAAAGTCAGATACGTAAAATGGGCAGTCCATGGGAGATGATGTCGGATTGGTCAGCGATGTGTTGATTTATGTAGACATGTGTCGGGTTTGAACTCAAATTACTCACAACTCAACGGAAAGATCCTTCCGTTAAGGGCCTCGATTAGGTTACTGAGAAATGATGACTACGCTGGTGGATTTTGCACAGACTCTGCGAGCCCCCAAGGCTCACTTTTGAACTCGCCAAGTTCGCAACCGAATGACAAGTCCGATCCAGTGTGTGTTGTTCCAGTCGGAGTGACCGTTCACTGATACTTGACAACTTCCCACATTCCACACAATATTAATGAGGTAGACGGTTGACTATCTAGATAGTCGAAAAAGAGCTAGGCGACAGGTTCAAGAGCACTCTCAAACTGCTTCCGGAACATCCCGGCGTAGATGCCGTCAAGGGCAATCAGGGCGGAGTGTGCACCGTCTTCCACGATCTGACCATCTTCAAGCACCAGAATGCGGTCCGCTTCGACAACGGAAGAGAGCCGATGTGTGATCACGAACGTCGTACGGCCCTTCATGACATCCTGTAGGGCATCTTGCACTCTCGCCTCAGTTTCACCGTCGAGGGCGCTCGTGACGTCGTCAAGGATAAGAATCTTCGGATCTGTTACCAATGCCCGAGCCAGGGCGAGTCTTTGCTTTTGGCCACCACTTAACTTAATGCCATATTCGCCGATCATCGTTTCGTAGCCTTCTGGCAGCCCTTCGATGAAATCGTGAAGATCCGCGGCCTTGGATGAAGCGATGACTTCAGCGTCGGTGGCCTCCCGATTCCCGTAGCGAATGTTCTCGGCAAGACTCACACTGAACAGCACGTTTTCTTGAGCAACCATCGCAATCTGCTTTCGCAGAGTCTCCAGCCGAACATCGCGCAGATCGTGTCCATCGACTTTGACTGCGCCCTTGAGAGGGTCGTAGAACCGCATGAGCAAGTTCATGAGCGTGCTCTTCCCTGCTCCGCTTTGTCCCACCAGGGCGATCACCTGACCTGGCTTCACATCGAGCGTAATTCCGCGAAGGACAGGGGTTCCTTCCTTGTATTCGAAGTACACGTTCTCAAAGCGGACCGCTCCCTGAACGGTTGGCAGAGGCAATGCTTCTGGCTTGTCTTGAATGTCTGGGCGTGTATCTAGCGTTTGGAACACGCGGTCCATTGCAGTTACCGCCCATTGCAAGGCGCTGTTGAAGTCCACGACTCGCACGGCTGGGTTGAACACGAACCCAATATAGAATGTCATCGCAACGAGCTTTCCGGTCGTCATCTCGCCGTGCTGGACGAGGTATCCGCCAAAAGCATAGACCGCACCTGTCCCAAACGCGCTGATAACACTTGAGATGACACCAAGGCGACGGTTGAGGTGAACCTGCCGCATGTCGGCCTTGAACTTCTGGCGCACTGAATCCATAAAGCTATGCCGCTCATGATCCTCCCGTACGAATGCTTTGACGACCTGGATCCCGGCGATCTTCTCGGCCAGCTTGCCGAGCATTTCGTCATAGAGGCGTCGCTGATCATTGCTCACCTCTCGGATGTGCTTGAGAAAGGCGAGATAGCTGATGACGTAGAACGGCACGAGAAAGAGAATCGCCGAAGCGAGACGCCATTCAAGGAAGAACAGCATCGCCAACACCGCAATGAGCGTCACGATATCGCTCAGAAACGTGATAAGTTGGCCCTGAATAAGGCCCTGAATAAGCTCGATGTCAGCCGTCGCCCGTGCCATGAGCTTTCCAGTCACAGTCTGGTTGTGATAGGCAAGCGAAAGTCGGTGGAGATGACGCCAGGTGGCAAACCGCAGGTCAAACACAAACCGGTTTCCGATCCAGTTCAGCGAAAAGGACTGGACGAACGAGAACACATTGCGAACCACGATCACGAGAATCATCAATCCTGCAATGAGCAAGATCATATTCGGAGCGCGAGTAATCGCTTCTTGATATTCGGCTCTAAGGGCGGGGCTGATGACGGTCGGAAGCTTCTTCTGAGCCACGATCGCCGGCTGGATTGCCACGTCGATCGCGAGTTGGTACAGCCTCGGAGGCACGATTTGCAGGATCGTCACGAACAACGTCATGACAACCGCGAGGAGAACTCGAGCCCGGTATGGCTTCAGAAAAGAGAGCGTTCGGCGAAAAGACCGCACGATAGATAAACCCTACTTGGAATGGACGAACGACCCCGGGCCAACGGACCCGGTTCTTGAGCGATTTTTACGAGAATCTCTCCTTGAATTAGGCGTCTGCGTATTAATGCTCATGATTGACCCCGGCGTTCGAATCGGCCACGTTCACCTTAAGGTTGCAGATGTCGACAGATCTCTCGACTTCTATTGCGGGGTGCTTGGTTTCGAACTCACGCAGCGATTCGGCTCGCAAGCGGCATTTGTTTCCGCCGGAGGTTATCACCACCACATCGGTCTCAACACTTGGTTCAGCCGTGGCGGCAATCCGCCCGCTCAGGGCACGACCGGTCTCTTCCACGTCGCAATCCTATACCCGACCCGCCGGGCCCTTGCAGTTGCCCTGCGCCAGCTCCTCGACGCAGACGTGGTGATCGATGGAGCGTCCGATCAGGGGGTAAGCGAGGCAATCTACCTTCGAGATCCCGATCAAAATGGCGTCGAGCTCTATTGGGACCGCGATCCATCCGTGTGGCCGCGCACTGCTGTTGGAGAACTGGTGATGATGACCGACCCGCTCGATTTGGATGAATTGTTGCTGGAAGCAATCTAGTTACAGGCTTCCCGCGTTTTGGACTCCAGTTATACTTGTCTGATGGACGGCTCAGCGTCAGCGAGTGTTACGCGAAATGGAATGCCCCGCTACTACGTCGAGAAGCTCTCCATCTTCAACTTCAGAAAATTTGAGAAGATGGAGCTTCCCCTCGCCCGCCGCTTCACTCTACTCGTTGGACGGAACGGCGCGGGCAAATCATGCTTGATCGATGCCCTCCAAATTGGGCTGTCCGAGATGGTTCCTTACCATGATGGGGGCTACGATATTCCCTTCAGAAAAGAGGATGCGCACGAGCGGTATTTCAAGGCGGGAACGCAACTGTTCATCGAACCTCAATTTCCTGCGAAAGTTCAGATCGACGCGGTGGTCGATGGAGAATCGACTACATGGTCCAGGACCCGAACGCTCCGTAGGACAACCACCAAGGAATCAGAGATTCTGACCCAATTCAATGAGGTAGTGAAGGCCTCGATCTTGAATGGAGGTGAGGCGATCATACCGATCGTCGCGTCCTACGGCATCTCAAGGCTGTCCTGGGGGATTCGAACGAAACCGAAATTCCTCAAGCCCTCGAGCAGGTTTATGGCAATCACAAACTCCCTTGATGCTAGCGAAGATTTCGACCTCGTACTGGATTGGTGGAAAACCCAAGAGTACGAATCGCTTCGAGAGAGTTCGAGCGCTGGCTTCCAAAACTCAGCTCTTGATGCGGTTAAGAAGGCGGTGCTCGGCTGCGTGGATCACGCAACGGAAGCGATTTACGATTTTAAGTCTGAGCAACTTTTGGTGAAGGTCAACGAAACTTGGACCTCGCTCAGCCAGGCAAGTAGCGGTTACAAGCAGTTCCTTCTTCTCGTCGCCTCTCTCGCATGGCGAGCGGCACTACTCAACCCAACCTTGGATTGCGAGCAGATGCTGAGAGTTCCCGGGATTGTTATCATCGACGAGATTGACGCTCATCTCCACCCAGAATGGCAGCGAAAGGTGGTCTATGACCTCCTACAAACATTTCCGAACATTCAGTTTGTTGCCTCGACGCATTCCCCGTTCATCATCCAAGGCTTACCCCCAGCGGAGGAGACCTCCATTTTTAGGCTGGACGACAACCGCCAGTTCAGTGCCTCCGATCGCACTTTGGAGGAAGTTGCCGAAGATGTTCAACTGCTGAGCAATGTTGAACGTGGATATGCATTCGAGCAACAGGCCGCGAAGCTCGCAGGCGTTCTCGATACGAGAACCGTTGATCCAGTTACTGCCGCGAGCAGAATCGAACATGTGTTAAGTGAGGAACCACTGGATGCCGTCACCAAGGCACTACTCGAGCTGAAGAAACTCTCTATCGGTGCGGGGAAGGTTAAGCCTTGAGACCCGTTGATCGGGGGCCAAAACCTTCGGACATCACTCTTAATCATTATTCGGATGCAGCTGAAGCCTTGCGGACCGCGATTGGAGCCTACTGCAGCTACTGTGAAAAACCGCTTACCGACGTGACCGATGTTGAGCACGTACGACCCAAGAAACACTTCCCGGAGCAAATCTTGGACTGGAACAACTTCCTACTCGCATGCTCAACCTGCAATCGCATCAAGGGCGCGAAACCACAAGATGATCTCTCAGGTTATGTCTTTCCGGATAGCGAAAATCCACTTTGTTTTCTCCAATACGCGCCGCTTTCGACGCCGAAAGTGCGATTCAACGTGGAAGATTTGGAACGACGGCGAATGCAACGAACCTTAGACCTTGTTGGACTTGAGCGAGATTCACACTCAGTGGTCAAGGCATCGGTAAAGGATCGGAGGTGGAAGCAACGAAACTCAGTTTGGGAAAAAGCCTTTGAGATCCAGCAAATGATCTCAGATTCCCCAGACTTAGTTTCAAGCAAAGACTTCCCGAGGCTATTCAGCATCATTGTCCACGATTCAGGATTCTTCTCGGTTTGGATGGAAGCGTTCGCAGGCAGCGAAGTTCTGATGAAGCTCATTCTAAATGCACTTCCGGGCACGGCAAGGAGCGCATTTGACGAAAGCTGCCGACCAATTATTCGCTCACTCGGCTGAGTGAAGATAGGATGTGAGAACTTCGTCCACAGCACCGTCCATCTTGATCTGGCCCGCAGTTAACCAAACGCAACGGCTGGCCACCCGTCGGATGGAGTCGACGTTGTGGCTCACAAACAGGATTGTGCCGCCCTGTTCTCGGAATGCGTCGATGGCTCGGTAGCACTTCTGCTCAAACTCGAAGTCTCCAACCGCGAGAACCTCGTCAACAATCAGGATGTCCGCATCAACGTGGATTGCGATGGCAAATCCGAGCCGAGCCATCATGCCGCTGCTATAGGTTCTCACAGGTGCGTAGATGTGATCGCCAAGTTCGCTGAACTCCACGATCTTCTCGATCCGATCTCGCACTTGTTTTCGCGTCAGCCCAAGGATAATGCCGTTAAAGAGAACATTTTCGGCGCCAGTGAGGTCGGGGTGAAAACCAGCACCAAGTTCGAGAAGAGGGGCAATCCGGCCCGCAATCGAAATCGTGCCGCTACTTGGCTTGTAAACTCGGGCAACGAGGCTAAGCAAGGTGCTCTTGCCTGCACCATTCCGGCCAACGAGGGCTACGCACTCTCCAGCGCTAATCTCAAGGTCCACACCCCGCAGGACTTCAAGTTCTTGAATTTTGCGGCGTTGCCACCACAAAAGTGCTGTCTTGAGCGACCCGATCCCGCTCGTGCTCAGGCGGAAATTCTTTTTGAGATCACGAATGCTAAGGACGCTCAACGAACCTCCACTTCATCCGGTTGAAAAGCGAATAGCCGTACACCAGTGTTCCAAATGAAACGACTGCAGCGATCGTGAGATATCGCCAGTCGAACGGTAAAGTCGTCGCCAACCGGTCAGAGGGCGAAAGAATTGCCTTCCGGTAACTCTCGCTCAGGATCGCTAGGGGGTTGAGATGATAGATTTGATAGAGTCGACCTCCCATCTCATGGTTAATTTTTGAGTTCGCCACGTCTTCGCTGAAGTACATCACAGGCGTGAGGAAGAATAGAAGGTAGATCAAGATCGAGACGATGTACTTAACGTCCTCATAGAACGTGTTCAGCGCGCTGATGATCAGGCTGAGACCGGTGGCAAGAGCCACGTTGATAAGGAGCAAAACGGGCAGCCAAATCACGGTTGCTCGAATCGGCCACTCGCCTTGGTGTATCGCCCAATTCAGAATCAAGTAAGCGAAGAACACTCCGTACGCAAGGAAGAAGTGAACGAGATTGCTGAGCACCGCCGCCAACGGCAAGATTTCCCTAGGGAAGTAGATCTTCTTCACAAGCTGAATCGAGAGCAACACTGACTGCGCGCTATCCAAAATACAAAATTGGAAGAACATGAACGGCAGATACGCCGCGAGCATGTACGCACCGAAATTCGGCACCCCGGGTTTGAGGAAGTTCCCGATTACGAACGACATCACCGTGACGGTGAGAAGAGGATTGAGGAGCGACCACAGGAATCCGAGCGCAGAATTCTTATAGCGGATCTTGAGATCGCGCTGCACCATCGTGAGAAGTAACTCACGGAACTTCCAAAGTTCCTTCAGTTCATCCCACATTGCGAGAGATCTTACCTTCCCGCCGGTGCTTGGACCTTCTTGATCCAGACTCGGAGTCGCTTGATTCGGTCTCCGGGCAACCGAATAATAACTTCTCGAACGGTGCCTACGTTTGCGCCGCGTGCAGCTACAGTCATCCAGCTATCGATCCACTGATCGTTTGCGACGTACCGCCAGGGCAGTCCGGTCACTACAGAGGGGGTCACCTCTTTCTCAGTCCCGCCAAATCCCTCAAATTCGATCTCCACGATCGACTTAGGAGTAACAGGGTTCCCCGCTCCGATGACAGATTCAATCGCGATGACAGGCTCAAAAATCCCAGCCTCAGGAAGATTGGCGATGGTTACGAGTGGAACAAATAGGAGTGCAGGCATCATTCACTCTCCGGGAGACTTTGAC
>JBBRHU010000076.1:0-11357 GCA_038222255.1 Fimbriimonadales bacterium
CTTGCTGTCGAAAAAGTGATGCGAGGTCGCGCAACGGCGAAAGAAGCGCTCGATGTTGCAACCGTGAACGTCCAAAAGGCGATCGATCGTGACCGCGATGAGATAAAAAGGCGAGGTGGCAAGTCATGACCTACGCCACCAAGCGCAAGGTCGCCGGCATGGTCTTCCTGCTGCCCTACTTACTGTCCTTTTGTTCCTTCGTGATCTTGCCTCTCATCGTCGCATTCGTGCTTGCATTCTGCAGATACGACCTGACCGCACGTGGCCAAGCTGGATTTGTTGGCACGAAGAACTTCAGCGACGCCTTTGCAGATCAATACTTTTGGGCGGCAATGGGAGCCACGGTTCGCTACGCAATACTCATTGTTCCGGCAACTCTCCTCACTGCCCTCGCGCTTGCGCTCGGAATGAACGCGATGGTTCGAGGACAGCGATTCGTCCGAGCGATGGTCTTTCTTCCAGGCATGTTGAACGTGGCGGTCACGGGCATTCTGTGGCAGTGGTTCTTCAACGGTCAATTCGGCTTGTTCAATTTCTTCCTTGAAAAGGTCGGCATTGGCAAGGTGCCCTGGCTTTCAGAGAAGACCATGGCGATGCCAAGCATCACCCTGATGAGCCTCTGGTGGACGGTCGGCGGGACCAGCATTGTGCTGCTCACCGCACTCCAGCAGATCCCCGTGCAGCTTTTTGAGGCAGCGGCCCTGGATGGGGCCGACACGAATAGATTGTTTAAGTACATCACGATTCCAATGCTCAAGCCCGTGCTCACCTTTACCGTTGTGACAACCACGATCGGTGGATTTCAGATGTTCGGGCAGGCGTTCATGCTTACTCGGGGCGGCCCCGAACTTAGCACACGCGGACTTGTTCAGTACATCTACGAAACCGCGTTCAACAACTACCGACTCGGCTATGGAGCGGCAATGAGCTGGCTTCTCTTCATCGTCATCGCAACCTTTGCGATTATCCAGTTCCGTGTGATTCGGGGGAAGGCGATATGAAGTCGTTCTTGAGTGCCGCGAGAGAGATCACGATGCGCACGCTAGCGCTCCTTTTCCTCGCCCCAATCCTGCTGATGTTTCTGACATCGTTCAAACCGGAATCGGAAGTGCTCAACCCATCGTCGGTGATTCCTCGAACTTGGACACTCGCGAACTACGCTCAGGTCTTGGGTTGGGTTGAAGAAGCCCCGTTTGCGCGCTGGTTCACGAACAGTTTGTTCGTCTCAACAAGCGTCACTCTCCTCGTGATTGCACTCTCATCAATGGGTGCGTTTGCGATTTCTCGGCTGAAGGTTCCTGGGGGCAACTTCGTTCTGGGAATGGTTGTCGCAAGTATGATGCTCCCGACCCAGCTGTTTCTAGTCCCGCTCTACCTCATCCTCAGTCGACTCCACTGGCTAGATACCCCAGCAGCGCTCATCGTTCCGGCAACCGCCGGAGGCTTTGGCATCTTCATGCTTAGTCAGTTCATGCGAGGGATGCCCGAAGAAATCGAGGAGGCAGCGCTCATCGACGGATGCAGTCCGTGGCTTGTCTATCTGAACATCAACATCCCCCTTTGCGCCCCTGCCATTTCGACACTGGCGATTTTCGTTTTCATTGGTTCGTGGAACGACTTCACTGGACCGCTCGTGTTCATGGATTCAGTTCGAAATTACACTCTTCCCGTCGGAATCGCGCTCTATCAGAGTTCCTATTACACCGAATACGGACTCACTTTGGCCACGAGCGTGCTCGCGACCTTTCCGCTCCTCATCGCCTTTTTCCTGTTCCAAAAGCAGATCGTTCAGAGCATGGCCGCGACCGGGCTCAAAGACTAACCCTTTTCAAATGAAGCACTCCACCCTATCTCTTCATCCTCAGTTTCAGATCGACCAGGTTGATCCTCGCGTCTTTGGAGGTTTTCTTGAGCACCTTGGACGAGCGGTTTACGAAGGAATATACGATCCAAACTCAATCCACGCAGATGCTTCGGGCTGCCGAACCGACGTTCTGGAGGCCTTACGACATTTGCGCTTCACTGCAATGCGTTATCCGGGTGGGAACTTCGTCAGCGGCTACGACTGGACCGACGGCGTCGGGCCTGTAGGAGACCGTCCGTCAAAGAGGGACCTGGCATGGCAAAGTCTCGAGCCGAACCGATTCGGGACCAACGAGTTCATCGACCTTTCGAGAAAGATGGGGTGGACCCCGATGCTGGCGGTTAATCTCGGAACCGGCACGCCTTCCGAAGCTCGCAATTGGCTGGAATACTGCAACGGCACGCGAGGAACTTATTGGGCGGACAAGCGAATCGAGCATGGCTATGAACAGCCGCATGATGTGAAACTCTGGTGTCTCGGAAATGAGATGGACGGCCCCTGGCAAATCGGACATGTTCCTGCCGAAAACTACGCTATAACGGCGCAGCAGACCGCTCGATTAATGAAAATGTTCGATCCCACCGTCGAGCTCGTCGTGTGTGGTTCGTGCGCGCCAGAACTTCCAACCTATCTTGAGTGGGACCGAAAGGTGTTGGAGTACCTGCACAACGATGTCGACTACATCAGCCTGCACCGCTACGTCGGCAATCCTGAAGGAGACACAGAAGACTATCTGGCAGTCGGGGCCTCGATTGAAAAGCAGATCAACGAGCAAGACGCCGTGTGCAAATACGTCGCGGCGGTGAAGCGGTCGAAGCGAAGAGTGATGCTGAGCTTTGACGAGTGGAACGTTTGGTACCGAGCTCGCCACGGAGAGCATGTTGACGGTGCAGGAAAGTTTGCTCCCCCGCTTCTTGAAGAGGTGTACAACCTCGAAGACGCACTGGTCGTCGCACAGTTCCTTAACAGCTTCATACGGCACGCCGACAGCATCAAGATCGCCAACCTCGCTCAGATCGTGAACGTGATCGCTCCGATTCTGACCAAAGCCGACAAGATGTTGATCCAGTCGATCTTCTACCCGATCGAGATGATGGCGAAGCGACGAGATGGGATCGCGCTTCAGGTCGAAGTTAACGGAGCTGAGATGACGAGCAAGAGCTACGGAACTGTGCAAACGCTTGATGCCAGTGCGATTTTGAATGGCAACAGAGTGGCTGTCTTTTGCGTTAACCGTTCGCCATCGCGCGAACTTGAGATTACGGTCGATCTCGCCACCGCCGACTTCGTTCAATATCAAAATGGCGAACTCGTCACGGGGCGTTCTGCTGATGCGGCAAATACCTATGCCGATCCGTGCCAGGTGACGAGCGAGTGCTTTGATGGGGTTCGAATCGAGCACGGAAAGGCCATTCTGGTGCTTCCTCCGCTCAGCTTCTTCGCTGGCACTTTGCTCGCAGACCTCTAGCGTCAGATTTGTGCGGCGCGCTGCGCGAGCCTTCGCATTCGGACATGGCCCATCTTCTTTTGATTCAAAAGAGCATGGGCTTGGCCCATTGTGATGATTGACGCTAGGGTCTTTTCGTCAACCTCAAACTCCCTGAGCTTTGCAATGAGCTTTTCGGATGGAGCACGTTCTCGCCAGTGAGCGTCTGCTTGGACAATATTGCGGCAGTCGGGGAAAGTCAGCCGAACCATGCGGTCGGCCTCGTCGAAGACGCTCGCGAAGTCTTCACCGATCGGGGTGACAATTTCGGGGATCATCGATGATCCTAGGATGAGCGAATAGCGACCGAGTTCATCGCATTCGATACGAGCAAACCGTTCTTTTTCGAGGCCGGATGAGCCACAAGCCAAGTAGTATTTGTCCTCGCCAATCTTCATCCAAGCGAGCCGCGACACGTGGAGCACCTCTTCTGGAATCGAGAGTTCTTTGATAAGGTCAATTTCTTCGAGGGCTTCGCTGAGGTCCTCCCAACTCGTCGGCCGGCGGAAGAGTTCGCTTCGCCGATACGGCTCCATCTCCTCGACATTCTTTGCGGCTTCGTAGACACTTTCACCCTGCAGGTCAAAGTCAGCAGGGAGCCCAAGCAATCCGCCGACGCCAATTTGTTCTTTGGCATTTGGCTTTTCCTGGGGCTCCTCGCCAGGCGCACCTGCTTTGCTTAGGTCAACAATGTCGATGACCAGACAGTCGGGCTTCCCGCTCGTCGCGACATTGTGGCGTCGCAGTTTTGGAGTGGCAACTCCATCAGTTATTCCGGCAAGAGTTCTTAACCCTCTGCCCACCATCTGAGTGTACAGAGCCCAGCTTTGCGTTGGACGTAGCATCAAAACGCAGCTTGCAGAAGGGATATCGAAACCCTCGGTGGCGACGTCCACGTTCGTCAAGACCTGCGTTGTGCCTTTCCTAAACCGTCTTATGATTCCCGCACGGTCTTCGAACTTTAGAGTTCCATCCACGCTCTCGGCCCTCACCCCCGCTGCCCGAAACATGGCGGCGACGTCGCGAGCGTGTTGGATGTCAACGCAAAAAACAATTGTCTGCCGGTCGTGCGCGACTTGCTCCCAGTACCGAATCGCGGTTTGGTTGCGGCTTTCAATATTGACCGCCTTCGCAAGGTCGCTCGTGTTATAGTCCCCGTAAGTCTTGCGAACCGTGCTCAGGTCCACCCCAGTTGCGACCCGGTATCCACGCAAATCAACCAACCAGCCGTCCGAAATTGCCTGTCGGAGGGTGTATCGATAAACGACGTCCTCAAAAATCGCGAGCGAGTCCCCGTGGAGGGGCTTGTTGTCCATTCGGTGGTCAGTCGCAGTGACACCAAGCGTGAAACAGACTCCATCGTAGGAGCCGAAGCGCTTCAACACGTTTTGCCAGGTATCCGCAGGTGCGTGGTGAGCTTCGTCCAGGATCATCAGCCCTGGGTGGAACCATTCGAGTCGCTTCGTTCCCTTTCGGCCGAGAGTTTGGACCCCTGCGACCACGATGTCTGAGTCCTCTGGAGCGGTGAACTGTCCACCCTCGATGCCGATCTTCAGGCCGGGGGACTGCTCTGCGATACGCCGCGCGGCCTGTTCGATCAACTCAAGGCGGTGAGCTACGACGAGGCACTTTTCTCGCCCAACCGAAGCAAATTCGTGGACGATTGCAGCGAAGAGTGTGGTCTTCCCCGCTCCAGTTGGCATGACCACCATCGCCCGCGTCAAACCCCGATCACGGGCCGCGAGAACCGACGCCATTGCTGACTGTTGATAGTCACGCAGGCGAATGGGCGACCCAGGAACAACCTCGGGAGACATCATGCGGAACACTTATTGTGCCGCAACTGCGGCTTCTTTCGGGCCCTCTGCGGCACTAATCTTCAAGCCTCAGGGCCATTGAGCGATAGGTGCGACTGACCTCGAAACCGTGCCCGCCGTAGAACTTCATCAGGGTCGTCCAGTCGATGATTGCTCGCTTAGCGCCAAAGTCTCGGAGGTGCTCCAGCGCGGCACCGAGCAGGGCGTTCCCCTCGCCGTGTCCTCGTCGGGCTTTGCTGATTCCGATCGGGCCAAGACTCCCCCAGTTGTCGCCCAGGTCGAGGTGCCAAACCGCCCCCGCAATCTTTTCGTTGTGCGTCCAATTCTGCAAAAGGGCAAAGCCTTCGCACTGTTCGGGGCTGAACATCCCGAACACGACCTCAGGTTTTCCTTCGCTCTTTAGCTTCCGAAGCACGTCGTATCGCCATCTGCCAGGAAACTCGCGGGCAAAGAAGTCGTCAAGAGCGTCAGTGTCAGCTTCAGTTGCGGGACGGAAGGTGAGATCGTCGAAAGTTGTGGGGAACGGATTGACGTAAGTCGTCATGTCTCGCTCTAAGTCGACAGATTCGCCGCCAGCATCAAAGCCGTCAATTGTTAGGAAGTTGATAAGCAGCGGGAAATCTGTCGGAGCACCGGGGAAAAAGTGCCTCCAGTCCGTGCCAAAAACAATTCGGCAAATTCCTCGGTTGGAGAGCGTGCGCTTGACATGCTCCATGAGTTCAACCCCAATCCCAGGTTCGAGGAATCCCAGCGCGGAGATGTGAGCGGTGTCTGGGTCGGGTCCCCTGTAGAACGCTGCGCCTGACTTTTTGACCAGCACAAACCCGAGCAACATCCCCTCGATTCCATGAATTACGGCGCTCGCTCCCCAGTCGAGCAAGCCCGAATCGAAGGTGTTGTACGAGATCAATTCGGGTGTGACGTGGTAGCGGCTAGGGTAAAAGTGCCGCCAGAGTTCAGCAATATCTGCGAGGTCGTCGCGACGAATAGTTCGAATCATTAAGCTGCTCGTTCTAGCACACGAAGAAATCGGGTGCACCGATCAAGCGCTCCTCGAACACGCATGATCGTTGGAATCAGCGTACCGTCATCCGAGCCAAGAGCTTCTTCCAAAGTGCGCCCCGCAGTCAAACGTGACAGGTCTCCCGGCTCTTCAACAAACGCGCCTAGTGTGGGAACGAGAAAACGCTGCTCACGCTCATAGACGTGCTTGAACCGCTGATACTGATCCTCCGCGCCGGGCTTCACCCCAAATTGCGCTGAGCTACAGAGCCTGTCAACCAGATCCTCGTAGGCTTCCTCAAACGTTCGAACAAGTTCGAGTCTGACTTTGGCGGATGTCTCTCGCCTCAAACTTTGGATCGCTCCACATAGTTCACGCGAAGATCGCGGACGAGATTCTGCAAAACTCGACGATCCTCGGCCTCAAGCTTATCGGACAGGATTTTCACAAGTTCGGCGACAGTGTCGATTGCCGCTTTCGCTTCAACGAGGTCCGTACCGAGCGTGCCAGTGACGAAGTCGGGACGCAGCCCGAGCTTCACCCACGCGACCTCAGAAAACGACTCGACGGTGTGCGTGAGCAGGTCGTAAACGCTTATGGGTTGCTTTTCACCTTCCGACATTCTTCTTTTAATGACGTTCGAAAGACCCGAAAGGGCGCGGAGATAGCACGAACTGGCGTAGGTAAACTTCGGGTCCTCCTTAACGACTATGGTTCATAACGTGATCATCATTGGCTCTGGCGCCGCCGGGTACACAGCCGCCCTCTACACCGCTCGCGCGAGCCTCCAGCCTTTGCTCTTCGCGGGCTACCTTCCCGGCGGTCAGCTGATGATTACGACCGAGGTTGAGAACTACCCTGGGTTCCCTGAGGGCATCATGGGGCCAGAGCTGATGGATCACTTCCGCAAGCAAGTGGAGCGCGTCGGAGCCGTGGTGGAAGAGAAAAACGTCGTAAAGGTCGACTTCTCGGAGCGTCCATTTAAGGTGTGGACCGATGATGAAGAGATGCACCTCGCTCATTCCATCATCATCAGCACTGGCGCGAGCGCTAAGTGGCTCGGCTTGGAGTCAGAGGTTACGTACGGCGGACACGGCGTTAGCGCCTGTGCAACGTGCGATGGATTCTTCTTCCGAGGCAAAGAAGTCATCGTCGTTGGGGGCGGAGACACGGCAATGGAAGAGGCCAACTACCTCACACGACATTGCAGCCACGTCTATCTTGTCCACCGGCGAGACCAATTTCGCGCGAGCAAAATCATGCAGGATCGTGTGCTGAACAACGAGAAAGTCACGTTCCTCAAGCACACGGTCATTGAGGAGATTCTCGGCCAAGCAGGTCCCAAGAAGGTCACTGGCGTGCGACTGCGAAACGTTGTGACCAACGAAGTCAAGAACATGCCGATCGACGGTGTTTTTGTCGCGATCGGTCACAAGCCAACTTCTGAACTCTTCCAGGGAGTCTTGGATATGGACGAAGTGGGTTACCTGAAAACCCAGCCCGGAAGCACGAAGACGAACATTCCGGGCGTCTTCGCTTCAGGAGATGTCGCCGATAACGTCTATCGACAGGCAGTCACCGCCGCAGGTACTGGCTGCATGGCCGCTATTGATGCCGAGCGATTTTTGGAAGCCGAAGGACACTAACAAACATGCCACTCCTTGCCTTTTCTCTGCTCTTCGCCCAGGCGAAATACGCCATCGTGAAGATCCCCAATCCGGGACAGCCAGAGTCAAGGCACATCTTACGCATCGCTGGAGATCGACAAGATCCTAGCAAAAAGAGTCCGAAGAAGTTCGGTGCCGACAAGACCCAATGGGAATTCGATTGGGTCATCGGAGGCTATGCGACAAAGGCCCTGAAAGGACCGAGCGAAGGCGACGAGTTTCGGCTGAAGTTTAATGTTTACTCGCAGGAGCGAAAGGCGAAAGATGATGTCGCTGTTCCGGTTACCAGGATGCTCGTGAGACTGTGGGGTCACAACTTTGACAATCTACGCGTTGACCATTCCGAACAATACGGCCTTGGAACGATTGATGCCTATCTCTGTTGGGGCGGCACGGCGGGTGGGGAACAGCGGTTTGATGTCGAATTTCCACCAAGTGGTCCTTCGCGGCCTGTCAACACGATCTACATCTACGACCTCGCGAGCTTTAAGGACCCAATCGAGAAGGCTCGTGAAGTTGCTCATGAATATGGCCATGCGTCGTTGCCGGCCGTAGGCGGATTCAAGGTGCCTGAGGATTGGGCAAATGGATTCTTGGGTGAGAAGATTTTTCTCTATTGGGCTCGTACTCAGCTGCTGTCTAAGACGCTCAGCCCGGAAGATTTCATGGGAGCAGAACTGCCACAGGTGGATGCGTGGGTCAAGAAGAATGTAGAACCGCTCATCATTAGGGGTCTTCGAGAAGGGCCGAGCTTGGTTAAGAAAGCTACGGTTACGATGGACGACTACCTTGCGCTCAGCGTTGCACACTACGCGATCTCGCCGGGAACAGTTTTCTCGCGTGGGGCGATGCTCGCCGGTTCCACCGAGGCAAAAGAAGGCCCGGGCGGGATGGCACTCGCCGCCGAGGAGCCGGAGGAGCTTGTATACACCATTCCTCCGTTTGCAAAACTTCCTGCAATCTGGGTTCCGACCGGCTCTGGCAAAGTCAAAACCGGCAAGGTTCTCAAATCAGCTGATGGCTGGGTTCAGGTTCAGCCCGTTGATGGGAAAGTCGTCATCGCGAACAAGCACTAAGGCTGCATTCCCGGCAGCAGTGGATGGACAGGTTGCACGATCTTTCTTCTCTCAGGAGTTAGCCGCGCTAACAGATCAGGCGAATAGGTGTATCCGAACCGAGAGGCACCCCAAATCGGCCCGTACCGAATGATGATCACGCGTCGCTCGCCGCCCGTATTCGTTCGGCTTGAGCCTCCATGCATGACCCCGTCGACGAAGAGCAGCGCGTCACCTTTATTCATGTAGAGAGGAATCGCTCCGGGGAGATCATCCATTCGGTCACCCCTCCCGTAGTCGCCTTGAAGCGGATGGGGAAAGTTCGACTTATGGCTGCCCGGCACGACCATCGTCGCTCCGTCGCCTGGGCCAATATCCGTAAGCGCCACTATGATGTTGCATTGACCGCAGCGGAAGACTCCATTCAGATAGTCGTACCGGCCTCGCATGGCCCCTTGGAATCCACCGGAGTGAACGGGATGATGTCCGCCCGCTTTTCGAACCGAAAGGATCGACTCATCGATAAACAGCCCAGAGACGTACGACTTCTCTTCTCCGCAGTAGCGTCTCAAATGGTTAATCCAAGACGGGTGGTCGATCAATTCCTCAAATGGTTCGCCGAGTTCAACGCACTGATGAACTTCCAGACCCGTGTCTTTGGTATAGTCCCGCCGCTGCGAATAGCCGAGCCACTCCCCGTATTCGAGTGAGGGAAATTCATCAACGACTGCGTTGAGACGGTCGAGGTGCTCCACGTTCACCGCATCGCGCAGAACAATAAAGCCCTGCAAATCGAACATGAAGTCTTCAAGTTGGGTCGGCTGACGAAGCTCACTCATCGCAGTTCTAGTTTAAGCACATAGGCAGGTAACGTGGAGTCGTGGAAGTTGCTCCCCTCCCAAAAACCGTGCAGAAACTCGGCTGGGTGAGCTTTTTTGCCGATATTGCCTCAGAGCTGGCATATCCAATCCTCCCGTTGTTTATCGTTGGAGTGCTTGCAGCCCCAACTTGGACGGTTGGTTTTATTGAGGGCATGGCAGCACTCGTGCTTGCCTTCCTTCGGCTGTACAGCGGCAAGCGGAGCGATGCGACGGGCAAGAGAACGCCATTTATTCGATGGGGTTATGGACTTTCGATCTTTGCGAAGCCACTAGTTGGGCTTGCGACCGGTTGGGGTGTCGTGCTGTTTGCTCGGATGCTCGATCGACTTGGGAAAGGGCTTCGCACCACCGCGAGAGATGCGCTGATTGCGGATTCAATTGATCCGGCAATCGCGGGAAGGGCCTTCGGTTTTCACCGTGCGATGGATACGGCGGGAGCGTTTGTCGGGGTCCTCTTCGGGATCGCGCTTCTAACTTTCTTCCCTGATAACCTTCGGCTGATTCTATTGCTAAGCGGGATCCCCGGCCTGTTCGCACTTTGGATTACGTTTAATGTTCAAGATGTGCCGGGGACGCTTATCGATAAAAAGGGTGTCTCTTTGGGCTCACTCCCCAAGGAAGCGTGGATTCCGCTTGGGCTTCTGACCGTATTTGCATTCGCGAATACCAGCGATGCCTTTGTGCTCCTCCGAGCGAAGACTTTGGGGTTCGACAACCGGACGACCGTCGCGTTCTATGCGCTTTTCAACTTGGTCTACTCCATCGCTTCTTACCCGCTCGGCAAGCTGAGTGACCGGCTGGGTAGCCGGTGGATTTTGGTGGCTGGTTGGGCGAGTTACGGAGTGGTCTACCTTATGTTCTCTTGGACATCGGCTTCTTTACTCCCTCTTTTGTTTGGACTCTATGGCCTCTGCACCGCAGCGATTGATGGCATCGGAAAAGCCTATCTCGTCCAAGTCATTCCCAGTAAGGCAAAGGGAACCGTTTTAGGTTGGAGCTACTTGATGACGGGCATTGCCTCGCTGATGGGGAGTTCACTCACTGGGATCTTGTGGGATCGAATCAACCCGGGCATCACGTTTCAGATTTCTGGAGCGATCGCAATCGCCGCAGCTGGACTAATGATCTTGATAGGGATGCCCCGAAAAATCGCGCAACCAGCTTAACTATCGTCGCGTCTTAAGCTCAACATGTCAAGTCGATTTAGTGAGTCCTTCTCCGATTTCCTTGGGTGCAGTTTCACCGACGGAGACTCCTTTGGAGAATGGAATGTTTGCTTCGCCGGTTTTGGTGGAGTTGACATCACTGACCTTCACGGCGGTGAACCAGCGCTTCACCTTGCGCCTTCGATCGCAACCAATCTCAACGAGACCCATGCTGCGCTGGTGGTTGGTCCAAGCTTCCCTGCCGAGTTCATATACTCTTGCAGAATCACGACCCTTGAGCAATTACGTCAGAACGACCCACCTAACAACCACGAAGTCGCATGGGTGATCTGGAACTACCTGAACGAGGAAGAATTTCACGAGTTCCACTACTTGAGCCTAAAGCCGACTGGGTGGGAACTTGGCCAGACAGGACGTC
>JBBRHU010000077.1:0-11323 GCA_038222255.1 Fimbriimonadales bacterium
GGGGCCGAGTTTTTCTCGTAGCGCCGCCGACCGTATCACCGAGCTAAACAATACGCTACCGTATCGTTCATGGAGATACGCAAGTAGCTCGTCGTCGCCGGTCACCGTGGTCTCATCAGGAGTCACTGCAACATCGAAACGATAAGCTTCGCCATTCGGTTCCACCACCTGCACAACTGCAATCACTGCGTCTCCAGTCTCAGTGCGCGTGACAGCGTATGCCCGGAGAACCTTTCGTGACATCAGGCTTGGTGGCCGAGGGACTCGAAGCGACCAGTAACCATAAAATTGACCCGCTCAACGATGTTGACGGCATGGTCGGCAATTCGCTCTACATGATGAATCGCAAGAAGCAACCAGCCGTGGACAACAACTGAACTAGGGTCGGTCTGCATATTTGCGAAGACCTGCGCACGGAGGTCGCGATAAAGCTGATCTACTACCTGCTCGAGTTCGCAAACTTTATGGACTAGCTCAAGATCGCGCTTGACGTATGCTTCAAGTGCACCGCGGAACATCTGTCGAGCGACGGTGACCATCCGCTGAATATCTACCGTAGATGCTTCCCCGAACTCTGCTTCGACCTTCATCGCAATTTTTGCAAGATCGACGCAAAGATCACCCACACGTTCGATATCCGTGATCATCTTTAGAATCGTCCCGACAATTCGAAAGTCGGTCGCAGTGGGGTGCTGTAGGGCCATCAATGCAAGGCATTGAGCTTCGATCTCTAGGTCGAGGCGATCGACCTCATCGTCTCTATCGACGACGCTGTTCGCGAGCGGGGTACTTAAAATGTGGAGCGCTTGGGCTGCATCCCCCATCATCTGCTCGGCGAGGCTCCCCATTTCCAACAGCTTATGTTCAAGTTCAGCCATCTGAGCTTGGTAAGCGTGTCGGGCGTAAGTTGCAGTTTCCATTGCCGGTGTTATTAACATTAAGACACAAGCTCACTCTGATAAGTTCAACACTCTACCAAAGCGGGACATCCTCCTTGATCTCTTAAGAGTGGAGTGAGAATGTTAAGACTGAGTTGCTTCTACAGGAAAATGGCACCAAAAGTGGTGATTTCCCTCTGCAACGACACGCGGGTCTTCGGTGCGACACAGGTCGGCAACGTTGGGACACCTTGAACAGAATCGACAACCAGCAAATTTAGTGCGAGGATCTGGCATCTCACCCTGCACTTCGTCTGGCAAATGCATCAAATTCTCTAAGGTCGGCGCGGAGTCAAGCAATCCCTTCGTGTACCAATGACGTGGACTGGAGAAGATTTGCTCCGTTGGGCCTTCCTCAACGATCCGTCCCAGATACATGACGGCGACTCGGTCCGCAAGAAACCGGACGGTCATGAGGTCGTGTGAAATGTAAAGAAAAGAGCAACCTTGCTGCGCTCGCACGTCCTTGAGGAGATTGAGAATCTGCGCGCGAATCGAGAGATCTAGGGCGGCCGTAGGCTCATCGCAGATGATGAGCGGTGGCTTTAGCGCAAGTGCTCGGCCTATGGCGACTCGCTGCCGCTGGCCTCCACTCAACTGGTGTGGATACCGATCGACCCAATTCTCATCCAGGCCGACCTCCTTGAAGATTTCAAGAACATTGCCCTGCTTCCCTGTTAAACGAAAGGGTTCGGTGATCGACTTCCCTACAGTCCATTTCGGATTCAAGCTTGCGTAGGGGTCCTGCCAGACCATGCCCACCCGCTCAGCCATCCGACGCTCAGTGCCTTTTACTTCCATGCCTGCCAAAGTGATCGATCCACCACGAAGCGGCTGGAGGCCTAATACTGCTCGAGCCAGGGTGGTCTTCCCACACCCAGACTCGCCGACAACAGCGACAATTTCTCCCGGTTGGACTTCGAGCGACACACCATCCAATGCCCGGACATCGCCGCCAGGGGTTCCGAATGAGACGTGGGCATCCTTCACTTGGAGCACTCCCGTGCTACTCATTCATCGTCCCCGAGCACACTGTGGCTCCAGAAAAGGAGTTGCCGGAGCTTAAGCAGGAAGTCATTCTTCTCAACGCTCACTAAGTTTGTCACGCGAGGAGACTGCTTCACCCGGATTTGATCGCCTTTTAGGATGTGCAGACGAGTTTGTCCATCCGCCGAGAAGACCGAATCACCGTCGCTTAGGACTGAAAGTTCGATCTCACTATCCGGCCGAACGATAAGAGGTCGCCCTGACAAAGTGTGAGGAGCGAGTGCGGTCAACAGCATCGCCTGTACGTTCGGGTCAAGAATTGGACCTCCCGCGGACAAGCTATAGCCAGTCGAGCCAGTCGGCGTGCTGATGATGATCCCGTCCGCCGGGTACCGAGTTAGTGAGATGCCATCGATCGAGACACTAAAAGTCATAAGTCTAGCGGTCGCCGATCGTTGCAACACGAGTTCGTTGAGGGCGTGGATCTCAGTGATCGGATGATTACCTCGTATGAGCTCCGCCTTCAGCATCATTCTGCTTTCGATGACGGCCTCACCGCCAATGAATGCCTGAACCATCGTCGGGAGCTCCTCGCCTTTACACTGCGTGACGAAGCCAAAACGGCCGTAGTAAACGCCAAGAATTGGAGTGCCTCGCTCAGCGCAGAGCTGGGCAGCACGAATTAAAGTTCCGTCTCCTCCAAAGGCAATCACCAACTCCGCGTCAGAAAATTCACCGGCATGGGCGCTTTGAAGTTTTGTTCGGCTCGCAGTCTCTAGCTCGGCAAGCACATGGATTCCTCGCGCTTCCATCCAATCCGCAGCAACCTGAGTTGCATTAAGGGCATCTTCGCGATATATATTCGCGATCACATTAATACGCAAGATTATCCAGCCGCCTTAAGCTTTCTGAGATTCTCCTTGAGATCAGGATCATCTGGGAAACGCTGGATGGCTCTCTCAAGTACCCCGATCGCTTGCTGCTTTCGCCCGGTCTTATCCAAGACGAGTGCAAGGTTATTGTAAGCGGGCACATAGGCCGGGTCGGCAATAATGCTGGAACGAATCGCGGACTCAGCCTCTGCAAATTTGCCCATTTTCAAATGGCAAAGTCCAATACCGTTAAGGGCCTCCGGGCTCTGCTTATCTTTCAGTAGAACTTGTGAGAAGTGGTATTTCGCTCCTTCCGCGTCCCCTTCTGCCAGCATCAGATTCGCGAGGTCAAGTCGTAGTGCGTGCCGACTTGGGTCCATCCGAATGACTTCTTTCCAAGCAGCAATTGCGCGAGGTCGATCTCCATACTTCGCTGCAGCTGCCCCGAGATTAAGTTTGGCGATCAGAGAGTTTTGGTCTAGTCCAACCAGCTTCTCAAAAATCGCAAGTGCCTCGCTGTAGTCGCCCTTCCGATAGACAAGCAACCCAAGGTTGCCCAACGTGTCTAAGTCGTTCGGAGCTAGGTCAAGGGCTTTGCGATACGCTTCCTCAGCGGACTTGGGGTCTTTGAGTTCATATCGAACCACTCCTAAGTTAAACCAGAACACCGCGTTCTGGCTGAGCAAGGTCTGCACGGACTCATAATGTGTCCGCGCCTCACGGAGCTTGCCGGTTCGAAGGTAGGCATCGCCGAGCGCGAGAGCACAGTCCGGATCCTGCATGTCTGAACGTTCGAGAAACGGAATCGCCGCGCCGTACTGCCCGAGTCGCGCAAGCTTTAATCCGGCATTGCGAGCGAATATCTTGTCGGATGGCCGTAGATTCGAGGCCTTCGTGAAGAACTCGAGAGCCCGCTTCTGATCTCTCATCGACTCATAACAGACGCCGAGATTGTTGTAACTGTACGAGTCTTCTGGCTTCAGCTTTATTGCCCACTCAAACTCGAGGATTGCCTTTTGAAATTGACCTTTGCGCATCCATATCGTGCCCGTGTTGTAGTGAGGCTCGAACATTTTCGGAGCTTTTCCCATCACAGCTCGGTACTGCTCCAGCGCCCTGTCGTTCTTTCCAAGTGCAAGATATGCGTTGCCCAGGTTCGTAGTGATCTCGAGATCTTTGGGCCGCGCTAGCGATGCTTTCTCAAGCAGCGGCATCGCAAGGTCAGCCTGATCAGCCCGCAAGTATAAGAATCCAAGCCAACCTTGGACCTCCGGGTGGTTTGGGTCTTCCTTGAGAAGACCCTCAAACGCGAGCTTCGCCGCGTCAGCTTTTCCGGCGCGATAAAGCTCTGCCGCCGCTGTAAGGCGGCGACCAAAAGTATCCGCTTGCGCGGCCGGTGTCGATCCCGCTTGGGCAACCGCAACCGAAGAGGATACAGTCACCCATGCGAGCGCGCTTCCCCATGTCAGCAAGTGAGCGAGGCGTGCCATTTATTCTGTTAGTTTACGCCGATTCAACCCCGAACGCTCACCTCAGCACCGAACTACCATCTAAGCCGCCCAAAACCGAACGATTCCAAGTCAATTTCCCGGCCCAAGGCTTAGCCTCTATCCCATCAACCTTCGCTACAACTCCGTCAACGCTGACCCGAATCGAATGGGCGTGAGGGTTTGCGATACCCCAATCGTCACCAAGCATGGAAGTGTTGTCCAAACGTCCATCGCGAACTGCGGCGTATGCGGCAACAATAACTTGGAGGCTGTGAGCGCCGAAATTCGGCGTCCAGCGAACGTTCCCAATTCATCCACTCCACCGCTCGAACTCAAAGGCCCGCGTGCAGGAACTCGGGAAACTGGAGGACAGGCGCTGTGAGCGTGTCCTCTAATCATGTCTCTTGCTACTTCACGCTGAAGATGGATTCGGCAATCCCCTCGTTGACCTTCATGTCTTCGTAGCGAGTTTGCCCCGCGATGACATTGTCAACATTCCGAACGGTCAGCATCGTCGGGAGCCAAATCCCCTTCTTCTCAACTGGACTTTCAAAGGTGAAGGTGGCAAGGAGATTGCCAGTGCGGTTGTACCATTCACGTTTTTGGATGTAATGCTTCACTGGATCAATCCAAACCCTATGCCTCGACGTGTCGTTGTACTTTGAGACGTAGCCAATGTCGAACACGACCGCACTTGTCGCTCGGTCGAGGCGAACGAATTTTGAGGTGTACAGCGAACCGTCGAACAGCGAAGCCGTCAAGAATCCGAAGTCAAGCATCGTCTGCCTTCGACCGGGTGCGTTGGAAAGGTTCGTGCGCTGCTTGAGTCGAAGATTCGGGACCGCCATCAACTGCGTTGTGCCGTTGAGCGTGTAGGTCATTCGGGTCTCTTCGATTTTTGAGTCCACGCGGAGCATAAACGGCTCTTTCACGCGGACTGTGGTTGTCGAGAATCGATATGCCTGCCCGAAGTCATCGTTGATCTTCACAAGTTCTCGCTGATCGCCCTTCAGAACGCGTGTGGTGATTGTCAAGTCTTCAAACCCTTTGGCGTAGTAAGCAGAAATCTCCTTAGACTGGAGCCCCAGCGTGAGCGCAGTAGCAAGCAACGTGATCA
This sequence comes from Fimbriimonadales bacterium, assembly GCA_038222255.1. Taxonomy (GTDB): domain Bacteria; phylum Armatimonadota; class Fimbriimonadia; order Fimbriimonadales; family Fimbriimonadaceae; genus Fimbriimonas. The sequence goes on from JBBRHU010000077.1 coordinate 5,405, forward strand.
TCTGTCCATACTGGACGTTCGGGCGACCAGAATGGATCAGACATTTCTGCGTAGGAACCTGCCATAAACTAAACAAAGTGACTTCGGACCCTCTAGAGCGGTATAGCGCGCGGACCGGCCAGCAACATGAACGACTCTTGCTGCTTCGCATCAAGACGTCTGGCGAGATTCTCGATAGCTCACTCCGAATTCTTCAGAAGTACGGCGCGACTTTCATGCAGTACACCGTTGGCGCTGCGCTGATCGTGCAGGCCGGGATTGCCTTTTTCACCAAATTCACCTGGCCCAAGCTGTTTGAAACCTCTCAACCGGGACGAACCGATCTTCAGATCTGGGAGTTCCTCATCACGATCGGCACTTCGCTGGTGGTTGCCCTGCCGCTCATCCTCATCGGTGCCTCTTACTCCGCCGCATTCGTAACTTGCATCACGAGGGAAATCCTCGAACTTCGCGAGCCGAACGCTCGGGCAGCGGCGAAGCAAGCTCAAGTCATGCTGCCCGCCCTTTTCAAGACCTTGCTCCGGCAGGCAGTTTCTGGTCTTGGTGGGTTTGTCGTTAGCGTTAGCTTCTTGATTTTCGGGGCAATCCTTGCTTCAGTGACTGAGGAGAGCAACCGTTTGCCTGGGTTGTTCGCCATCGCAGGTTCAGTCGGGCTTTTCATCTCCGTCTTGATCTTGATTGCGGTTCTCGCGAATCAGTCGCTGAATCCGGCCGTTGTGATCTTCGAGGGAGTTTCGGCAAAGAAGGCGTCTCAGCGAAGCAAATCGCTGATGAAGAGCTTCGGGCGCCAACCCGCGGCCCACTTGGGAGTTCTCGGAATCACATGTCTGATGAGCGTCCTGATTGGGATGCTCCAGGCTGGTTACAGCCTTATTCTGGCCCTGTTCGGGGTCGATAAATGGATCGACAGCCTCTCTGAATCTGGCGCTTTCGGCGTGATCGCATCAACTGCAGTGGAACTGCTACCGCTGTTCATATCTATTTGGTCGCTGCTTCCGGCCTGGTCGGTCGCGATGACCCTGCTCTATTTTGATCGTCGTATACGAATTGAAGGACATGACATTGAGGTGCTCACCCGTGCGATCCCAGAACGCCGTGCGAATCGTTTCGACGTGTAGCCTCCTTCTCGTCTTGATCGGGCAAGTGTTTGCTGGCCCGTACGCCGACTTTGCGAAGCGGCTCAGGGTTGAGAAGGCCGGGGCCAATACCGCTTGGATGGATGCGTACCGCAGCACGTTGAGTGACGTCGATCTCAAGGCGCAGATCGATGTTTATCTTAACGCAGAACGAAGTTCGCGGGCCGAGGAATTCGAGCAACTTCGCTCGGTCGCAGAAAGCCTCGCCGCTGTTGAGGAAATCTCACCAGCTGCGGATGCGGCCAAGAAAGTTGAGCAGATCAAGTCCTCTCCGATTTACCGCGATGCCGGAAGCGCTGAGGGCTCTAGTTGGTTGGGCAAGGCAATGGATCGTCTAAAGTTTAAGCCACCCGACGCCCCAAAGGTAAATCCCAAGCTGGCCGGCCTGGACGTCGCGGGCACCGTAGTCATCTGGCTCGCCTGGATATTGCTCGGGGCTGCAGTTGTCGTCTTTCTTTTGTTTGCGGCAAGGCACATACGGTGGAAAGCAGGGCTGCGCAAAAAGGCCACCGCACTTTTGGATGATGGTGAACCGGATCGCACGGTTGACGAATGGTTGCTGCTAGCAGACGAACAGGCGGCGCAAGGTAAATTTCGCGAGGCCGTACGCTCACTCTATTTGGCCTGTCTGATGCGTTTCGACGATGCGGGGGTGGCAAGATTTGAGAGATCACAGACCAACTGGGAACACCTGGGGCGAATCATGGCAAGTGCAACACGCCCACCGACACTTGACTTCACAGCCGCAACCCAACGGTTCGACCGAGTCTGGTATGGCCATCAGGTAGAGGGAATGCGCGATGTTGAAGAAATGCGTGCCGCGTACATCTCCATTACGGCATCCGTGAGAGAGGTTCGTGCCGCGTGAAGAATTTTGTTACCGCGAGGTCCACGCTCGTGTTTCTCCTTGGTCTGCTCCTGCTATCCGTATTCGTGCTCTCACTTGGTAAGTCGGATTCAAGCCTTGACCCGTCGGCACTAAATCCTAGCCCGACCGGGCTTCGAGCGGCTTCGGAATTGCTTACCCAGGAGGGGTATCAAGTGAAGGTTGATCGCGCTAAGAAGCTCAGCTTTTCGGGCACTCCATTGGTCGTGATCCAGGCAAGTCAAGTTTCAGCCTCGGGGAGCGAAAACGAGGAAAAGGCCCTTGCTGGTCGGGATACCGCCCTCCGAACATTCGTTGAGGCCGGCGGGAAAGTCCTTCTGCTCGGATTCCCACGGAACTTCATCGACCTAAATAAGCAGAGAAAGAAGCTCCCAGCAACAAACCTCCGTGTCCGCGGTGGCAAGATCACGTTTTCCGCGAAGGTGCTAGAAAATCAGTCGAATACCGTTCTGCTCCGAGAGACGCTCCGCACCCCGTACGAGACTGGACTCATCCTACGACAGGACCAGGAATCCTTCCTTAGCATGGGCACGCTAGGAAAAGGCACCGTCGCAATTGTGAGCGACCCTACTCCGTTTTGCAACCGGTACATCGGCGAATCTGATCATGCTGGACTTTGGCTCTCGTCGATTCGAGCAGCTAGCCAAGGCACGAAAGACGTCGTCTTTTACGAGGGCTTCATTCGATCCACCGAATCGAAGGGCTTGCTCGCGATCATCGGGCCGTGGGCGGTCGCGGGATGGAACCAGGCACTTATCCTCTTTGCCGTGATTATCTGGTCGCTAAACATGCGATTTGGATTCCCAGAGGAACAGCGTGGATCACAAAGCTCATCACGTGAACTGGTTGACGCCCTCGGGTTCACCATGGAAAGGGGACGCCAGTCGTCGCTCGCAGGATCAGCTCTTTTGCGAAGGGCCGAAATCAACCTCCGACTCGTTGCCAGGGCACCGAGAGATCTAGGAGTTTTGGATATCCTAAAAGCAGCCCCAGAGACTTTAGAGGGAGCCTACTCCCGCCTTGAGGCGGTCGGATCAAGCTCGAAAACTCGCCCGAGGGAACTGATTGAAGCGAATCAAATCTGGAACGCAGAGCTCAAAGCTTGGAAGGCCGACCGCAAGACCCGTGCAACAAACGGATAAACTCTTTTCGATATGAAGCGATCGGCACTAACCCTTGCCACTCTCGCCCTTGTTGTTGGAGCGTTTGCCCAGGTGGGCGAGCCATCCAAAAAGGACGTCGAGGCTCTTAAGAACCTCGAAACGAAGTACACCGCCACTAAGAAGGCCTACGAAGCCAAGAAGAACGACAAGACCAAAAAGGCCTTCGTCGACGCCACCGTCCTCTTCGGCCACGAGTCAATGATCTCGCCAGCCCTCCCACCTCGCCAGAAGTATCCTCAAGCGCTAAAGCTCTATCGTGAGGCCCTGAAGCTCGACCCTAAGAACCCGGTCGCATCGAAGGAACTCAAGTTGATTGAGGACATCTACAAGCAGATGGGGCGACCTATTCCGAAGTCCGGCTAGTCTATGCGTCAATTCGGCAAGAAGGATTTCATTTTCGCGGGGGCAATTGCCCTCGCGGCCTTTTTGCCATTCCTAATCAACTTGCTTTCGACTCCAGCGGGGTCCTCCTACCTCGGCCATCAGACCAACAACGACGACCAAATGGTCTACGCCGCTTGGATGCGGCAGGCGATGGATGGTCATTTCCTCTTTGATAATCGATTCACGCCGGATCCTCAGCCCGGACTGACCCTCCACCTTTACTTCCTGGTTCTCGGCTTCCTTGCGAAGATCGTCGGTCTGACCTGGGCCCCCGCGCTTGCTCGAATTGGTTTCAGTTTCCTTCTCGTTTTGCTCCTTGGAAAATGGTTCGACCGCCTTGAATGGTCGGAGCCTTGGAAACGTGTTGGGCAAATTTTCGTGACGCTAGCCGGCGGTTTCGGATTTCTGATTTGGCACGATTTCAAGGGAGGGATCACTAAACCTGTTCCGGAAGTTCTCTCATCGTTTTTGATGGGCAAGCTCCCCACGGACGTTTATCAACCCGAGGGATTTCTCTTCCCATCCATGCTGACCAACGGGCTGTTTATGGTCAGCCTTTGTCTCATCTTCTTCGTCTTTCAGGCAGTGCTTGATGCGAAGGTGAACTCAAAGACGGTCATTGGTGGTGCAGTGGCTCTGGGGATCTTGATGAACATCCACAGCTACGATGTTCTTCTCGTCGCCCTCGTGCTCGTCGGCCTTCTCGCTGCGACCGTTTATCAAAAGTCTCTCACAAAGGAGTGGATTGTTCGGTCATGCCTGATCGTGCTGGGTGTGATTCCAGCCGCCGTCTGGTTTTCGCACGTCCTTGCGAACGACCCGGTTTTTCAAGCAAGAGCAGCAACGGAGACCTACACGGCCAACTTTCGTGGCGTCTTCTTTGGCTACCTCCCTCTGATCGGCCTGGGAATGACCGGGCTCTGGATTGGGGTAAAGACTCAAAAACAGAAAGCCGGGTTTGCAATCTTCGGTGTGCTGCTGCTCGCCTTGCTCATTGCAGCGGGCGAGAACAAGGCTGGCTACTTCCTGAGCATGCCGGTTTGGGTTGTCGTCTTCGCCCTCGCCACCACCTCCGTCGTGCTGCTGAGCAGTGATTCGCCGATCCGAAATCTGATCCTAAGTTGGGCCCTCATTGGCACCATCGCGATCTACTTCCCCGCGCTCTTCCAGCGCAAACTGAGCGAAGGGCTTTCGATTCCTTGGGCGATTCTGTCCGTCGATGCTCTCCGTGGACTACTCGCAAACCGCGCCGCTCAGGAGAAGAAGCTAGTGATGGCGCTCGCGACGCTCGTGGTTGGCGCAACCTCGCTTCGATGGTTCGTTGAGGAGCTGCAGTTGGCGAAGATGAACGTCTCGACGACGACCGTCCATCCGGTTTACCTCTCCGCAGATGAACTGAAGGTCGTCACCGCTCTCAACGAGGTGCGAACGCGCCGAGTTGTGATTTCCCCACCGGGGATTCCGGCCGCCGTCTTTCTTGAGAATAGCGACAAGCCGCTACCAGACCAATTTGGAGCGCCAATCGAGGGTGACTTAAACCCAATCCTTTCCGGTCTGACCGGGGCATATACCTACGCAGGACACTGGAGCGAGACGCCCAATTATATGAAGCGGCGAGGCGAAGTTCAGAAGATTTTTTCTGCCAAAACAAGCTTGGAAGACCGCAACCGCCTAATCAAGCAAATTGGCGTCACCCATATCGTGGCCAGAAAGCCGATCAAGGATAATCCGCTAGGCTACTTTGACTTCACCGGATTCCCTGGCGCAAAGTTAATATCTGATTCAGACCAATACCTCGTCCTCGAACTCAACTAAGTTTCCCGACGAACAGCGGTATCGTTAGGCGGTGATTGCGGAAATCGTCTCGGTCGGAACGGAACTGCTGCTCGGTCAAATTATCGATACTCACGCGCCGAATATGGCGCGGATTCTTGCCGAGTGCGGCATAGGTTGCTATCGCCGAACCACCGTGGGCGACAACCCAGATCGGCTGCTTGAAGCTCTCAAAGAAGCCCTCTCGCGAGCAGACGTGGTCATCACGATCGGGGGACTTGGGCCGACTGTCGATGATCTCACCCGAGATAAAATTGCCGAGGCACTCGGCGACGAGCTCATCCGCAACGATGAGTACGAGCAGAGTCTCCGGGCTTTCTTTGCCGCCCGCAACTACCGCTGGTCCGAAAACAATGGGCGTCAGGCTGACCTCCCCACGTCTGGCCAGTTCATCGATAATCCGAACGGCACCGCTCCAGGACTGCTCTGCAAAAAAGACGGCAAGATCGTGATCGCGCTTCCTGGACCCAAGGGCGAGTTTGATCCGATGGCAAACGGACCCGTCCGAACCTTCCTA
>JBBRHU010000078.1:0-11279 GCA_038222255.1 Fimbriimonadales bacterium
CTGCGAGCTGGCCGCCGCCGGCGGTCTGCGGATACGGGATTCGTTTTGAGCGACCACGTGGATTGGCCATCCTTGCTCAGCGCGGTCGAGGCCACGGGTGCAGAGCGAGTGCTCGTCACTCACGGATATTCGGCAGAGGTCGCCAGATATTTGCGCGGAAAGGGATTGCAAGCTGGTGAATTGAAAACCGCTTGGGAAGGCGAACCACATGCCGAATCAGCAGGAGTCGAGGTTTGATTCCCTTTGCACGCCTGGTCACACAGCTCGAGGCGAGTCGACTTTCCAAGGTGAAGGCCGAGGTGTTCAGCGAATTCTTGAGCGAATCAAACCCCTCTGACTCCGCCTGGGCAATCGCACTCCTGCTTGGAAACCGCCCGAAGCGGGGTGTGCTCATTTCGCAGTTACAGAGTTGGGTGCAAGATCTCGCACAGGTTGAAGATTGGCTATGGGATCATTGCCTACGAGCAGTAGGAGACGTCCTTGAGACCGTCACTTTGCTGATCCCCGGAGCTTGCTCGGCCCGATCGTCATCTTCGCTGACCGAGTGGATTGAACGTGGAGTCGTCGGAATTTCAGTTTTGCCAGAGACAGCTCAGCGGGAGTTGGTTGAGGCTCTTTGGGCAAGCCAAGATCCGTCTGAGAGATACCTCTTCAACCGGTTGCTCACCGGAAGCTTTCGTCAGAGCGTTCCTTTAGAATCGATGGTCAACGCCATCGCAACCTTCTCAACGCGACCCGCGCACGAAATCCACACTGCGTTATGCGGGGAGTGGCTGCCTAGCGCGACCTGGTTCGAAAACTTGACCCGAACCTGTGAGGTGAAGCACGACCCAAGCCAACCCTATTTATTTTGTTCTGTTCAAGAAGGTTCGATCCTACAGATTTCTGACTGGGCGGATTGGACTGCAGAACTGAAGTGGGATGGGATTCGATGCCAAGTTGTCCGTCGGGAGGGCCGCTCTTTTATCTGGACGAAAAGTGGTTTTCTCCCTGGAGACCGATTTCCGGAGGTCGTGGAGTGGGCCGATTCTCTTCCGAGTGAAATCGTGCTGGACGGAATCCTTGTCGGGTACGGGCAAGACCGACCCATGCCTTCCGCTGAACTCGAGAAGAGGCTTGTGGCGAAGGGAATTACAAAGCGTCAATTGTCCGAACTCAGGGCGGAGTTCATTCCCTTTGATATCTTGGAGCGAGCGGGCGTTGATCTTCGGACTCACCCGCACTCCACCAGGCGAGATCTTCTTGAGCAACTCGTTTCTGGAGATCATTGCCGAAGAATTGTCCTCAGTAATCACTCTGAATTTGAAGTTCTCAGAGCGAGGGTTCGACACCTCGGTGGCATCGGCCTTATGCTCAAACACAATCAGTCTGCTTACGGGTTGGCGGACCATTGGATGACTTTCTCCCCAGATCCAATTTCGTTCTTAGCCGTTCTCACCTATGCGACGCCCGACGAATCCTACGCTTTCGCACTATGGAGCGAGGTCGGTGAACTTGTAACATTCGCGAAGGCAACTTCTGGGCTCCCGGCGACTGAGCTTGAGCAACTAGAACGAACGATCAAACAGTTAACACTTGAGAAACTTGGCCCGGTTCGGACGGTCACACCTAGCCTCGTTGTCGAAATTGAGGTCGGTCAGCTTCAATTCTCACCAAGGCAAAAATCGGGATTTCTTGCCTCCTTCGTGAGAATGGTCGCACTCAAACCCGAGATGGATGCCAAAAGCGCAGACCGATTGGCAGATGTTCGCAGATTTGTTGAGGATAATTAGAGTTAGTGTTTGTCGGTGCGTTCTACCGTTTTGTGCCCCTCCCCGATTTCCGCGAACTTCGCGTGCCGATCACTGAGAAGCTCGGCGAGCTCGGAGTCCTTGGCACATTGCTCCTTGCGGCGGAGGGCTTTAACGGCGGATTCTGGGGATCGAAAGAGTTGATTCAGCTCGCCCTGGACACGCTTGCCGAGGACGATCGGTTTGAGGGAATCCTGCCTCGATACACGCCGGCAGAGATTGCACCGTTTCACCGGCTACGTGTTCGACCAAAGAAGGAGATTGTGATGCTCCGCCGGGACGTAAAGATGGAGCTTGTTGGAGAATACGTCGGCCCCGACCGCTGGAACGAGCTATTAGATGACCCCGAAGTGGTCGTCCTAGATACGCGAAACGACTATGAGTGCGAGGTTGGTCGATTCCCAGGTTCCATCGACCCCCGAACCACAATGTTCAACGAATTCCCGAAGTTCGTCGAAGAAAACCTCGACCCGTCTACAACGAAGAAGGTGGCGATGTACTGCACCGGCGGTATCCGGTGCGAAAAAGCGACCGCCCTGCTACGCGAAATGGGATTTGAACATGTGTATCACCTTCAGGGTGGAATTCACGGGTACTTAGAGCAAGTTGCACCCGAGGCAAACCGTTGGGAAGGTGAGTGCTTTGTGTTCGACGACCGCCGAGGCGTTTAGCAGCTAGTCCCTCTGGTGAAGATTTAGCCGGTCGATGAACCGTTCGATTGCGTATCCAATTTCATCTCGCTGAGGTAACTCCGGCCATCGTCCGCAAGTGCCGCTTTGGCCAGCGGTGTCCGAAAGTTTCTGAAAAAACCTGAGGACCCACTCGTCACGTGAGGGCGGTTTGAACAGCGAAAACTCAACGTTTAGATATTCAGCGGTGTATTCCCCATCCTTTTCACGGAAAACGATGTAGTCCCCGTTGTATCGCCGCCAATAGATCACTCCATACAGAGTACAAGACTTGAACAATTGGTGCAATGACTTTGGGTCAAAACCGTCTAGAGGAGAGTTCAGCTGCCGCAGTTGTCCAGTCAGCGAATTCAAATCTAAACCCAGCATCGAGCAGCCGCCCTGGGACCACACACCTGCTCTTGAGAAGCAGTTCGGTCTCCGTCTTCATCAACACCGCTCCGAATTCGAGAATTGGGGCTGGGAGTGGGAGCCCAACCGAGACTCCGACTGCCTTGCGAAGGGTTTGGTTGAACTCTCGATTCCGAACTGGGTTTGGAGAGCAGACATTTATCGAGCCTTCAATATCCTCTCGGGAGATGAGATAGTCGAGCGCTCGAGCAAAATCCAACTCGTGGATCCAACTGACGTATTGCCTTCCGGTACCTACCGTGCCGCCGAGTCGACACTTCGCAAGGCGAGACATGACGTCGAAGACGCTTCCGTTAACCGCCGACATGACCATTGACGAGCGGAGGGCCACCTTTCGCGTCATTGGAGTTATTGCTTCGTACATTCTCGCTTCCCAGGCTCTCGCTATAGCTTGTGAAGCTCTCCATTTGTCAACAACTTGCCAGCTACTTTTTGTTGAACCCGGCCGCGGCGGCATATCTTCGGGGCCGCCTTCGCCAAGAATGCCGTCAGCCTCCGAATTGCGGTGGTCTAGGCTGTCAGCATAAATGGTCGCCGTACTAGACTGCAACCAGACCCTTGGCGGGGTCTTGACCGACTGAATTGCAAGTCCGACCGCGCGCGTTGACTTCACTCGGCTGTCCATCATCTGCCAGAGGTTTTCGGCGTTGTAGCGACAATTTACTGTTCTGCCCGCGAGGTTGATAATCGCATCTGCACCGTCAACTTCCTCGACCCACGGACCCTGGTTAACACCGTCCCAGGCCACAACACGAGCGCCGTCGTGTTTACCTGCAGAGCGTGAGAGGAGGACGATCTCGTGACCTTGGGGCTGGAAGTATTGGACAAGGCTTTTTCCTATGTGGCCTGACCCTCCCGGAATCACAATCTTCATGGATAACCATTTCTACTCTATGCGGTAGAAGATTGTATGCAGAACCTTGAGGCTCGATTTGAGAGGTGGAAGAATTCGCCGCTCAGTTGGAACTCTAAAAAGCCTACGACTTGTTGGGTTAGATTCAGCGACTCACACGAAGTGTCATTGGGCGGAGACTCGGACGGAACTCGATTTCAAAAAATTGCCGATCTCATGCTAGGAGGGCTTTACTATCCGCCAGAGGTGATCCGGTTCTACAGTCCTGGCCTATCGGCGAACAACCCTTTGCACAAGGGCACAAGAGTTTTGCAGCAAGCATCACTAGGCCTAGGAGTGACTGTGTGTTCGATGGTCGAAATCTTCCTGAGTGAAAGGTCAGAGAACTTATGTGCGGTTGGCTACTACACCACGAAGCACCACTTCGCCTGTGGGTGGTGGAAGGCGAAGTTGCGCTTGATCGATGGCGAACTCAAGTTGCAGGTTGAAAGCCTCGCAATGCCCGGTTCGCTCCTCTACTGGCTCGGTCTACCGATCGCTCGGTACCTTCAAATTAAAGCCCGGACTGAAGCGATTGAGCGTTTCCGTGGAATTTATTAGAGTTTGGGCATGTCCGGCATCGCAAGCACAAGACGCTTGAGTGCCGCGATCTCCTCTTCGTAAATCCTCACACGTTCTGCGTCAGCCTTCGTTTGCTTCGATTGATCTTTTAGAGGCTTCCCCGCCGCATAGTCCACGAGTTCCTCTTCTGTGAGACCAGCGACCTTCCCGGCTTCCTTGTTCATGTCCTTCACCGTTTCAGCGAGGTCCCGAGAGAGGGATTCGTTCCACTTGAGAAATTCTTTCAACTGGGAATCCGCAGTCTTCAGTCTGGTCGCGTCCTTCGTTGCGCGAAAGTACTCGAGGTTGGCCTGGAGCGCTCTCCTCATCACACTTGCACCGGTCATTACCGCCAGGGAGGTCAAGGGGGTGGAATCTGCGATGCGCTTGCCCATCCGTCCCATCTCAAACGCATAACTTAGATCAGTCTTGCCTGCATCTTTTGACGGGCTGACCGAGAACCCAAGCTGTCGAATTCGATTCAGCGTGTCTGAAGATCCGTCTGGCGCCGGGGTGGCCATATACAGCATGACGTGGTCGGCTGCATTCCCTTTCTTTAGCTCAGATTTTGCGGTTTCGAAATCCTTGTTCTGGGCGGCGAGACTTGCTGCGAGATAATCGGTATATCCGTTCTTCGGATCAAGCGACTTTGCCTTGGTCACGGCCGCCGCGCCTGCTGCCGCGTTGATTACTCCCTTGGAATAAAAATTCGCGTAGCACTCCGCAATATCCGCGCGAATATAGGGTTCTGACGACGTTGAGATCGACCGCGATCCGCACCCAGCTATGCCGAATGATAGGACTAGAATGGCAGGTGATAATCGAATTAGTTTGAACATTTAGTGAATACAAGAGGTGGATAGACACTTCGAAGTCGAAATGTCTATCCGAGGACAATTAAGCCGAGTTACCAGGTTCGGTTGGAGAAGCCGCCGCAGCTTGCCTGACCTTTCGGGCAGTAGTCCACTGAGTCGGTTTCGGGGAAGCTAAAGAGCCCTCGCTGTTGGTAGTTCCACATGATCTGGCGCTGAGCTACCGCAGCTCCTGTCGATGTCACGAAGGAGTCATCCTTATTCCACTTCGCATGTCCGTCGGTGAACGTCCAGTTGCGACCGCCATTGTGGCGTGCACCGCGCTCCCATCGTCCAGTTCCGTTTCCGCTGTTGCCATATCCAGGAGCCACGTACCAACCTGCAAAGGTTCCGCCCGACGCAAGTCGCGCTGAGCCCACTTCGGAAGAGAAGAGCACGTTTGCGGGATTGACGATCTCGGTCATGCTTCGACCCTTTGCCTTGGTGCTACCGCGGGGTACATCGTAGGCTCTGGCAAGCAGGTAGTTGCCTGCGTAGGAAACTGGGAATACTTTGGTCATTGCGCCTGCAACGTTTCTAATTCCCGCAGTGGCTCCGGGTACATTACCCGCGATAAGCTGAGCTTCGTAGCACATCGAACCTTCTTTGCCCCAAACACCCTTGTCAGGATCCGCCGAATCCCCAAGCAACTCTCGGCTTTTCATGTACGGCTGCTCTGCGATTGGGAACGCGTAAACGCCTGACCAGAAGTTGTCATTTACGGAACCTCCCGTAAGGTCGTGGAGAGCATCAGGCTGCGAGCAAGGACCATCCCAGCCGGTTTCTGGGAGGATGTCTTCGTAGTCGCCCGCGTACATCACTGCGCCGAGGCCGATCTGTTTTTGATTCGAAAGTGATGCGGTCTTTTTCGCCGCCGCCTTCGCTTGAGCGAAGACTGGGAATAGAATGGCGGCAAGAATCGCGATGATTGCGATCACGACGAGGAGTTCAATAAGGGTGAACCCGCGAGTAGATTTTTGAGACTTTGAGAAGGAGAGCATAAGAGGAACCTCGCAGATATCATGCAGATCACCTGCAAACATCAGTAAGCCACCGCTGTGTTAATGTCGATTTAAGCTTTGTGTTATTAAAAAGGTTGTTAACTAGTTGATGATAATTGAGAACTAATATGCTTGAGTAATGACGATTCTTGGTAGGGTTTTAGGGTCAGCGTTCGTGTTGTTGGTGGTTGGGTGCGGCAGCAAAGCGCCCGACAAAGACATGACAACCTCACCAGTCGGGATGTGGGTCGGAAAGACGAAACCTGACGTGAGTCTCGATATTCAAGGAGACGGCTCGATCAAAATCACCCAGGGCAAATCAGAGCAACTCGGAACCTGGAAGCAAAAAGGTGCTACTGCGATTGAGGCAACCCTTGCGAACGGCACAGTAGAGATGCCGTACACGCGCCGTGACTTGAAACTCACCGTGCAGATGCCAGGAGATTCAAGTCAGAGCGAGTTCGAGCAGATGTAGGCGGCTATCCGCCAACTTCTGTGAGCACGGATTTAAGGCGCGACCGATCGTCCTCGTTTGTGGCTCGATCGAGGAGCGCTTTCACCGCGAGCTTGTGTGCTTCTTTGAGGGCGTCTGCCACGGGCACCTTCACATCGGGCAGAACGCCGGTTCCTTCCCAATTCTTCTTAGTGATGGGATTGATCGCCATTCCGGCCGGGATGAATGCGGTGAAGTGATCATTCAATCGAACATTTCCACCGGGGTTTGCTCCGCCCCAAGTCGACTCTCCAATGATCGTCGCTCGCTTCTGGGTCTGCAAATTGTAGGAGAATTCTTCAGCTGCGGAGCCTGTTCGTTTGCCGACGACGACGAATATCGGCTTGTCGAGATACTTCGGACCCTTCACTGGTAGCGTCCAAAACTCGGTGGTCTCGTCTCCCGCTCGGAAATAGAGATCGTTGAGGTGGATTCGCTTGTCGAAGAGGTACGAGCAAAGAAGCTGGACGGTCTCTGGACTGCCCCCGCCGTTCTGACGGATGTCAAAGATGAGCGCGTCAGTGTCTTTCACAAACTCCATCGCAGCGCGGATTGGTCGTTCAGCGGCATCAAGATCCATGAAATTGAAGAACTGGATGTATCCAATGTTGCCTCCAAGCCGCTCTATGCGCTCGAACCCAGCATTAGAGAGCTTGAGTCGTTTGCGATAGGAATCAAGTTCGGCCTTCGACGGAACTCGGTTGTTTTCACGCTTTGGAAGTGGAGTTCCAGAATATTGAATTCGGAAGTGCGCGTCGTGACAGTAGGTGTTCACATCGGTGACGAGCTGCTTCGCAAAATCTTCTGGCTTGGTGATCGTTGCGTAGACACCGCGTTTGAGGTTTCGCTCGATATTTATTGCCGCGCGGTCGCCGGGTGCCTTCATGACATAGCTCTCTCGCAGCTCTTTTGCGAGTTGCTTCACGGTATCGACTTTGAGATCTTCAGAGAGAGTCGACTGGGCAAGCGTACAAACCAGGGCAATTGCAACCATAGAAAGGGATACGCAAAAGTGCCCTGGTTTGGTTTCTGGCTCATTTTCGAGATTAGTTGAGGAGAGAATGTCGGATTGAAGCTTCTGTCTTGCACGGGGCCAGACCCAAATGGTGGTGTCGGCCCCTTCGAGACTGACCGAATCCAGCGGGTAGCCTTGAAGCTAAGTCCGAGAGTAGGGTGACCTCATCTCGACCTACAGCAGTGCCGCCATGATCTTCTTGCTTACAGCTCTACTCCAGTCCCCTGATCTCGAAAGCCGTGTCGAAGCGATTCTTAGCAAGATGACGATGGAGGAGAAAGTCGCGCTTTGCCACGGCGACTCGAAATTCACAACCGCTGCGATTCCGCGTCTTAGGCTCGTGCGAAGATGGATGTCAGACGGCCCGCATGGAGTTCGGGAGGATGTGGGGCCAGATACTTGGAATCCGGCTGGACGCACCGACGATTTTTCGACGTACATGCCCATTAACCTTTGTCTAGCTGCGACTTGGGATACCGAACTTGCCAAAGAATATGGCCTCACGATTGGGGAAGAGGCACGCGCTAGGGGCAAACATATCATGCTCGGCCCGGGTGTGAACATCATGCGGACGCCCTTGAACGGCCGCAACTTCGAGTACTTCGGTGAAGACCCTTGGCTCGCAGGAAAGATGGCCACAAATTATGTTATCGGCGCCCAATCCCAAGGCATCGCCTCGTGCGTGAAGCATTTTGCAGGAAATGATCAGGAGACACAACGCAACCGGGTTGATGTTCAGATGGACGATCGGACGCTTCACGAGATCTACCTCGCGCCGTTCCGAGCGGCGATTCAGGAGGGAGGTGCAATGACCGTGATGGCCGCCTACAACCGTTTCCGAGGGCAATACTGTAGCGAGAATGAGCTCCTCCTCAATAAGATATTAAAGGGTGATTGGGGGTTCAAGGGCTTGGTGATGAGTGACTGGTCAGGAGTTCACAGCACGGATGGTGCGGTGAAACACGGCATGGATTTGGAAATGGGAACCGACAAGCTGTACAACCAGTTCTTCCTCGCCGACCCGTTTCTGAAGGGGCTGAAGGACGGAACTTTCCCGATGTCGTTGTTGGATGACAAAGCGAGAAGAAACCTCCGGGTGATCCTCTCCACACAGCAGACAGAGCGCGGGGGATCGCTGAACACGGCGGCCCACCAAGCTTCTGCCCGAAAAATCGCGGAGGCTGGAATCGTATTGCTCAAGAACGACAATATGACCTTGCCGTTGAAGTCGGCCGAAATCAAGACGATCGCCGTTATCGGAGACAACGCGATTCGCTTGATGGGGAAAGGAGGCGGAAGCGCAGGAATAAAGGCCTTCTACGAGATCGCACCGCTCCAGGGGATCCTGAACCGAGTTGGGGCATCGGTCAATGTGACTTTCTCACAAGGCTACAAGCAACCGGCGCGGCGGCAAGGACGAGCAGACGCAGCTGGTGTCCGCCAAGCGACTAATCAACAGGCAGCGGTCATAGATTCCGAACTCACTGATCGAGCGGTAGCCGCAGCCAAAGCTGCTGATGTTGTCGTTTTTGTCGGTGGACTCTACCACGGTCGTGGGGGAGACGATGAAGGAGCAGATCGCACAGACATGGCTCTGCCGTTTGGTCAGAACGAACTCCTCGAAAAGATCACCGCTGCGAACAAGCGAACCGTCGTCGTGCTGGTCTCTGGAGGCGCCGTCGAAATGCCGTGGCTACCGAAAGTTCCTGCGCTCGTCCAAGCCTGGTACCCGGGAATGGAAGGCGGTAACGCCCTTGCCGCAGTGCTCTTCGGAGACGTAAACCCTTCTGGGAAATTGCCATTCACGATGCCAAAGAAGCTGTCCGACTCTCCTGCTCACTCACTTGACGCATATCCCGGCAAGGATGGAGTCGAGGAGTACAAGGAGGGCTTGCTGGTTGGCTACCGATGGTTCGAGTCCAAGGCGATTGAACCGCTTTTTCCGTTTGGACACGGGCTTTCCTACACCACCTTCAGCTATTCAAACGCGAGGATTGAGGGAGCTGCCGTTAAGGTCGACATCGTGAACAGTGGAAGTCGAGATGGGGCGGAAGTCGTTCAGTTGTATGTCGAGCCGGTCGCTCCTCGTCTGGCGCGGCCCAAAAAAGAGCTGAAGGGATTTGTCAAAGTGGTGCTCAAGGCCGGCGAAAAGAGCACCGTTGAGATTCCGTTTGGTTCAAGATCGTTTGCGTTTTATGATCCTGCGTTGCATGCATGGAGTTCAGACGCAGGTCGATACCGTTTAATCGTTGGCGCCTCCTCAAGCGATGTTAAGGCCACTCTGACCTACAATCTTGCGTATACCACCGTGGCGACCGAGGCTCCTCCGAAGGGTCGTTGACCTCGAACCGATGAATCCGAGGCGGTATTCACTCACTGCCTACCTCAGACACTTTCGATTGCCATGATCTCTGCGCGGGTCAGGCGGAAGTCCATTGCTCCGATGACTCCACGAACTTGGGAAGGTTGGCGGATGCCAACAATTGCCGCCGTGATGGCAGGGTTATGCAACGTCCATGCGATCGCGGCTTCGCCCGCGGTTCGGCCGTGGACGGCAGCAATCTCCTTCAACATCTCAGCGATCATCAAGTTCCGTGTCACGTTCGGTTCGGTGAACTGCACACCTTTCTTGCGCCAGTCATCATCCGGCAAAGTCGAGAGTCGCTCGCGGTTCATTGAACCTGTAAGCAGTCCAGACCCCATCGGGGCGTAGTTGATGACGCCGATTCCTTGCTCAAAGCAGTAGGGGAGAATCTCTGGCTCAACTTCACGTCGGATGAGAGAGTAGGGAGGTTGTAGGGAAGTAATCGGTGCAATCGTCTGGGCACGTTTCATTTGCGAAACGGAGAAGTTCGAGACGCCGATCCACCTAACCTTGCCTTCGCGTTGCAATTTAGCCATCTCTCCCCAGCCTGCTTCGACTTGATCGTCTGGTTCTGGCCAGTGCATCTGGTAGAGATCGATGACGTCTACCTTGAGCCGCCGAAGGGAGTCTTCGCACTCTTTTCGGACTGAATCCGCGGTTAAGCACTTTCCAACTTGCCCGCTCTCATCCCAGACGCGACCACACTTGGTGAAAATAAGCGGTCGATCTGTTCGGCCGACGAGTGCTTCAGCGACCATTTTTTCAGAGTGGCCCAGCCCGTAAACGGCAGCGGTGTCGATCCAGTTCATCCCTGCATCAAGAGCGACATTGATGGAATTGATGGAGTCCTGATCATCTTGTGCACCCCAGCCAAAGGCATATCCGGGGCCACCAATTGCCCATGCGCCAAGTCCGATTGGAGTCAGCTCCAAGTCACTATTTCCGAGTCGATTGGTGGTCATCAATTTGAGTATAGCCGTGGGCGCATACCCATGATCGGGGCGGCGTCTGAATACCGATGGGCTCGTTTCTTCAGGTTGCGTACATGATCGCTCTCGGGGTGATCGTGGCGACATTCACCCAGGTCACAATCTTTACGTTTCTGAAGAAGCCCGCCGACCCGAGACTTGTATATCCCGACGAGAATTCAACGCGCGAGGAAAAGCAAGCCCACGCAGACGCTGTTGCAGAACAGAACGAGCGAATGGAGA
>JBBRHU010000079.1:0-11085 GCA_038222255.1 Fimbriimonadales bacterium
CTTCAACACCAGAGATGAACCTCATGGTGCGATCCAAGATTGGATCCGGCTCCACGTCATCGCCGGCGACGCCAACCTCATTCCGACCACAACCAAACTCAAGATTGGGCTTGTCAAACTCGGCTTGCATCTGTTGGAGTCCGAGGCCGCCCCGGTTTGGGAATTCGCAGATCCTGTTGCGGCAATTCAATCGCTTAGCAGGGATGCTCAGCACAAGTTTGAGATCAAGCTGAAGTCGGGCCAGGTGACGACGGCACAGGATGTTCTTCTAACCCTCTGCCAGGCCGCACGCCAATCTGGGAACCTCGATGATGATCTGCTGTGGACGGTTCAAACTACGGAGCGACTCGTTCATGAGCTAACGGCGGACTGGGACTCGTTTCGTCGGAGTGTTGATTGGGCAGCAAAGCTTCACGTGCTTGATCAATATGCGGCAGACGCCGGGTCAGACTGGGGAGATCCAGCCCTCCAGGCCGTGGACCTTGAGTACCACAACATCGATCCTTCTGAGGGACTCTACTTCGCGCTTGCATCTATGGGCGAGGTTGACGATCTTCCGGACGGGTGGGAAGCGGCTGATCAACATGCGCTTGAGCACACTCGTGCATGGGCTAGAGGTCTTGCAGTAGAGCGATTTGGAGAGTTTGTGGAGACCGCAACTTGGTCGCACCTCACGTTCAAGTTGCCGAATCGGCCAAGCGAACTGATTCCCTTGCCTCCAGATCTTGAAGTTCCCCACACTCTTGAAGCTTGTGCTGACGTAGAATCGTTTATAGCAACTTTGAAAGGAGCACTATGACCGACGGAGACCGACTTACACGCCCGCTAAGCCCAGAGCCTGCCCGAAAGGGAAATGACGAAAGTGGCCCTGCTGCCCCCAACGTCAAGCGACCAGAAGGTGGCAACGAACTGCTTCGACGACTTCGAAATGTAGACCCTGATCAGGCGAAGAAGTACCGCCAGCGGTCCGGCCAGTGATCGAGTTTGCCGAACTCATCCAATGGCAACCCGCGACGTACGGCCCCACAACGCCAGAGCTAGAAACGCACGGCACGACGGTGCTCGCACTTCGATACAGCGAGGGCGTTTTGGTGTTTGCTGACCGACGCGCGACTGCCGGGAACCTCATCATGTACGATAAGGCCGACAAGATCATGGCCTTGGATGACACGATGTTGGTCGGAATTTCTGGAGCGTTCGCAAAGTCGATCGAGGTTTGCAGATTTCTCAAGCATTCGTTCAAATACTATCGACGAACCGTCCTTCACGAAATGTCGAGGGAAGGGAAGTTGATGGAGATTTCCCGCGCCTTGGCTGGAAACGCTCCGATGGCGATGCAAGGCATCGGGCTTTTCATCCCGATTGTCGCCGCCTACGATCCTAAGTCTGACCACTTTGGCGTGTACTTCTTCGACGGCGCAGGTGCACGGTTTGAAAATGGATCGTATGCGTGTGCAGGCTCCGGATCCGAACGTATTCGTGGAGTGTTTGAGTATGTCAGCCGACAAAAGGGAGATTTCGCATCTCGGTCCTTGGATGAAGTGCTTAAAGACGGCCTCTACATGCTCGACATCGCTGCAGATCTGGACTCGGCAACGGGCGGTTTTCAAAAGCTGCTCCCGATCGTGCGGACGCTCAGCAGGGATGGAGTTCACGACGTGACTGAAGCCCACCTATCCGCGGTGATTGCCTCACTGTAGTGGTTTAGCGACGGGTAGCCTGAGAGCATGATCCACCCGTCGCTTCAGTCTCCTGGTGCCCAACTTCGTGCACTCATGACCGAGGGTATCGTCGTGATGCCGGGAGTCTTTAACGCGATTAGCGCCGTTTCTGCCCATAAAGCGGGATCGAAGGCGCTTTATCTGAGTGGAGCCGGGATCACGAACGCTAACCTTGGCGTGCCAGACATTGCCCTCGCCACCCTCACGGAATTTGCCCAGCAAGCTTCGTATGTAACGTCCGTGGCGCCCTTGCCCGTCATCAGCGACGCAGACACTGGTTTTGGCGAATCGCTGAACGTCATGCGCACAGTGATTGAAATGGAGCGGGCTGGGCTCGCGGGGATTCACCTTGAAGACCAAGTTAGCCCCAAACGATGTGGTCATCTTGACGGAAAGGCGTGCATCCCAAAGGAGGACATGGTCCGCAAGATTCGTGCTGCCGTTGATTCAAAACGAGATCCCTCGTTCATCATCGTAGCCCGGACGGATGCCCGTGGCGTCGAAGGCCTTGAAGCAGCGATAGACCGCGCCAAGGCTTATGTTGACGCTGGCGCAGACGCGGTTTTTCCGGAAGGACTGTCTACCGAAGCGGAGTTCGAAGCGTTCCGCAAAGGGGTGAGTGCTCCTCTGATGGCGAACATGACAGAGTTTGGGAAGACGCCGATCATCACGGCAAGTCGATTCGAGGAACTGGGCTATGAGATGGTGATCTTTCCCATGACCGCATTCCGCGTGATGCTTAAAGCGCTGGACGATGCCTATGGGGAGCTGATTGCAACTGGAACGCAGGCGGGATTCATAGATCGCATGAGAACGAGGCTCGAGCTTTACGATCGAATTGACTACGAAGACTTCGATGCCAAAGATCGCTCGTGGGCTGGTTAGTCAAGGACAAGGCCGAGCTCGGTCTCCGCTGCATCGCGTTCTGCTTTGGCCATGACGAGCTGTTTTCTGAGCCCGGTTGTGAATGCCTCCGGAGCAGCGATATCGTCTGCCCACTTTGCAAGCTGTGAAGTATAGCGGCCGATCCTGCGGCAGACCTGTTCCATGAGCTGGGCGTCAGCTTCGATTGCTCGCAGCACCCTCCTTCCCTGATTGGATCGACGGTGTACCTTTTCAGCGCTAGCGACAGCCCCCGTCATCAGCATATTGACCTCTGCTCTAATCAGCTCGACGGTAGCTGGATCTTCTATGGCGTGGATTCGAAGCTCTTCCATCGCCTCGTGCCAACTACGGGCTGCTGATTCCAGTGCCTCCAGAACAGGCTGGGGAACGTGGCTGTGAAGCTTTTGATGCCTTTGCAGCCCGACGATCTTATTCGCGAGTTGCCAACTTTCGACTTGAGCGCGGGTTTGTGGGGTTGATTCAGAGAGGCGTTTGTTCTGTAACCGAATACGTCCATATCGAATGCCGATTCCGGTGGCAGCCCCTGCTGCAAGCGAGATGGGGCCAAGGGGAAGAAACGCAAGCGACGTCACGCTTGCCGCAACCCATTCCACCCATCCGGGAATACGAAGGCCCTGCGGAGGTTTGAGCGAGCGAAGAAACCCCTCAAGCATCGGAATTGCGATACGACTTGTCAACATGGAGAGTCTAGCTGATCCTACCGGGAGGGTCAGGTTTAGGTTGCGAGGAGATTTTGAGATACCATTTAAGGTAGCGACCCAATGACAATCTACACTGCTGGCTACGGGAATCGAGGGTTCGAGGGCTTTTCTGATCTCCTCAGAGGGCACGGAATCACCCACTGGGTAGATGTACGCTCAGTGCCCCAATCCAGCTATTGGGAGGATTTCCGACGTGAAAATCTCGCTCGCCTCGTGCCGGCGGCCGGATTCAAATATGTGTACATGGGCGACACCCTCGGTGGGGTTCAAGACTCTCCTGTGCTTTGCAAAGATCCCGCTGCGGTCGATCTCGCTCCGTTGTTCGTGTCGGAAGGTTTCCAACTCGGACTCAAGAAGCTGCTGGAGGCATGTCAGGACCCAAGCCGAAAGGTTTGCCTGATGTGTGGATGCAAGCGGCCCCATGGGTGCCACCGATTTCGGCTGATCTCGGAGGCACTGCTCGAACGGGGGATCGACGTGATCCACATCGACGAGAAAGACCGAGCGATTCGACACTCCCTCGCGAGGCTAGAAGGTGACGTGGCGCAGTCTACGCTTGCGTTCTAGCTTTTTCTTCGAACGATCCGAGCACCGTACAATCCGCCAGCCCAGTTGTCAGCGGGGGCTTGGAATCGCACTGTGATCTTCGTCCGACCATGAAGGAACGCCTTGGTCAGCGGATACGCTTTTTCAACGAACTTGCTCTGCCCCCCAGGTTGCTTCACGGTTTCCAGCTTCTCGCCGTCGATCAGCACGTCAAAAGTTCGTCGATCACCACCCCAGTAGGTGAAGAGGAGATCACTTTCGACATTAGGATCGACTTTCAGGTCAAAGGCAAAGAACCCATTGTTCATCGCGTGTCGATACTTGCGGCCGTTGAACTCTCCGGGGCTGCTTTCCTTGGAGGTGACGGAGTGATCGCGCTCTGATTGCATCTCGCCGGGAACGAAAAAGTCCACGGTTCGTCGCCGTAAGTCAGCCGCCTGCTCTTCCTGCGTGCGATAATCTGCCTCCCTAGCGTCCCATTCCGACTTCGTGAAGACATCAAGGTACGCGCTGTAACGCTCGTGCTGGATGTCGTAGAAGGGGCGGAAGGTGAGGTCTCCCGGCAACATATTTCCAGTGGTCTGCCAGTTTCCTCCGGGTTGTCGTTTGAGCCACGACTGCACAGGAGCGTCGCTTGCAATAAACACCGGAGTTCTTTCGACATTCCCTGCCGCCAACGATGGCTTTTCCGGCCATTGGGCGACCAGCGTTGTCGGCCCGTACATCATTGCAACGCGCTTCGGATTATCCGGCATCGGTTCAGCACGGAGCTTCATCGGAATGCGGAGTTTGAACGTCTCGGTGCCGTAAAAGCTTCTCGACAGGGTCAGCCACTCGCCAGCCTTGCCTTTCTTTTCGCCAAACTCCCCGGAGAGAGTCACACCGTCGACCGCCCAGCTAGGGCATCGGAAAGTCAGGCTCAGATGCTGAGGTTCCTTCGATTCTACGGTGAACTCAACTTCCTCTGACTGCGGATAATTCGTCTTGGTGGTAACGGTCACGCCCTTCTGACGCCAGTTCAATTTTGAAGGAACGTATTGGCTGATCCAAAGCTGATCAGCTTGGTAGTAGTAGATTCCCTCGCCGTATTTGGCATGGTTCTCCATGCCGGTTCCACGGCAGCATGTGAAGTTGTCAAAGGCTCCGCTGTAATCCTTTCGTCCACCGGGACGGAGGGGGATGAAATAGGTGACGCCGCCAGTCGCTAGGTCTTCTGAAGTCAGAATGTGGTTGACGAGTACTCGTTCTGCAAAGTCTCCACCCTCAACCGTCGGTGACCACTGCATGAGGTGATCGGTCAACTTGAGCATGTTGTAGCTGTTGCACGTCTCGGCGTTCGAGTCGCTCAGCCGGTCATTGAGCTTCTTGGCGGGGCCGAAGTGCTCGCCCATTCCGTGGCCACCCATGGCGTAGGTGTGGTCTTCTCGAACTTCACTCCAGAAGTTCTTCGATACGTCGCGGTAGGCCGTTTCTCCAGTGACTTCAAAGAGGCGAGCGGTGCCGATGATCTTGGGAATCTGAGTGTTGCCGTGCTTTCCGGCAAGCTTCCTCTCACCCTTTTCAAGAGGATCTAGAATCGCTTTGTGGAAGAACTTCCTGGCTAATTCCAGGTGCATCGGGTTCTTCGTGATGCTGTACAGGTCGGCAAGCGACTCATTCATGCCACCGTGCTCACACGCGAGCATCTTCTGCCAATCGGCGTCGGTGTAATCCTTCGTCAGGTTGTGGATCCATTCGGCGTTTGCCTCTAAGACTGGAAGCGCTGCCTTGAGACCGACCGTATGGTAGCTATCGAGAAGACCTGCGAGCGTCTTGTGAATGTTGTACCAAGGAACCCAGTTCCCATTGAGGTCAAATCCCTGGCTGCGAATGTTTCGGGCCTGGAGCTCGGTGAAGATTCTTTGCGCATCTGGCATGCCGCCAATGAATCCTGATCCCTTGGCTCTTTGACACTCGGCAAGTTCTGTGACGATCTGCTCGCATCGCGCTTTGAAAGCTTCGTCCTGAGTCGCGCCAAACATGAGCGCACATGCAGAGAGGTAGTGGCCGAGAGAGTGTCCCTCGATTCCCATACCCTCCCAGCCGCCGTACCGGTCAGCTTTCGGCTTGATTCCAGCATTCACATAGAACCCATGCATCAGCCGAATCGGGTCGAGACTGAGCAGATATTTCCGGTCAGCTTCGAGTCGAGTTCGCTGGAGCCCGGGAAGAATGGTGACTGCAGAAAGTGGGAAGGGCCGGGCGGCAGGCTCGACCGTGCGAGGTGTATTCATGGCGACGAAGATAAACGCAGAAAGCATCGGAAAGATCCTTGTTAGATTCTATCTTCAATTCAACGTTAAACGATCCGACGTGGGTGCAGAGTTATTGCTTAGGGAACCATCGTTGGAGCTCTTCGGCAACCAATGAATGCCCGGCCCGATTTGGATGGTTCGATTGCGACATTAGACTGGGCAGGGGCTGTCCACTTTTGATCGCCTTTTTGAACTCGGCCAAGCTGTCCACAAGCCCGACCCGAAATTCCTTTGCAAGACTTCTCACCTGCTCGGCATGTAGATTAAGAGGGTCGTTTGGGTTATCAAGTTTTGAACCCTGGTCGGGGGTTGGCGTGAGCAAGATCACCTTCACTTTCGCCTTTTGTGCTGCCTCAATCATCGAGACCCACGCCTTTCGAGCCTCGGGAAGCCCTAACCTACGGTCGTTGAGAGAGTAGTCGATGGTGACGACATCAGGCTTCTTGGCGAGCACATCCTCAGCAAACCGCCTCGCCCCCGAAGCCGACTCCTCTCCCCCAATTGCCGTTACGATCACGTTGATTACAGCGTGTGGGAATCGGTGAGCGAGAGATTCTCGCAACAGATTTGGGT
The DNA here is from genome assembly GCA_038222255.1 of Fimbriimonadales bacterium. Taxonomy (GTDB): domain Bacteria; phylum Armatimonadota; class Fimbriimonadia; order Fimbriimonadales; family Fimbriimonadaceae; genus Fimbriimonas. Next base: position 6,742 of record JBBRHU010000079.1, read on the forward strand.
ACGCAGACAGAGAATCCACCACCGGTGTTCGAAAATAGCCCGCGGGCACAGAGTGCCCGTGACACACGATATTGACAGTTCGACTCGCGGGCCAATCCGCTTGCAGAACTCTGACGATATCCCTGAGATAGGTGGAAGGTTCTGGTGACTGAATCAAAAACGGGAGGGCGGCGAGGCCTGCAAGCATTCTAAGAGTATAGGTGCTGCAAGCCACGCTCAGTCTCGTGGCTGCTACTTGACCATCGGCTTGACTTCGCCTTTCTCAACACGGTCGAGCCAGTAGGTGATTCCCAGCGGTCCTTCGATGCCTTGGATACGCGGGATTCGGAAGGCATCAAACTTCTTGTTCGTCGGGGCGGGAGCAGGATTTGAGCCGACGAGAAGTGCACCCTTCATTTCGTATTTCTTTCCCTTCCATTCGAACGACTTCAACATGTCGGGAGACTTGGGAGAGATTCCGAATGGCAAGGCGATGGCGACGGGCGAAGTCTGGCCGTACTTTTCGAGCATCTCGATCGCACCACCAAGCTCGCCTTTCACCTTGTCGTCAGACAGTTTTTTGAGCTGAGGGTGAGTAAGGGTGTGGCTGCCGAGTTCGCTCCCCCACTCCTTCAACATCGCAACTTTCTTCTCGATCACCGACTTCTGCCCCCACATCGTGGGAAGCACGTAGAACGAGGCTTTCATCTGAAAGTCTGGATGCTCCTTCGCGAATGCTTGCCAAATGCCCATCCCACATTCGGGGTCGAGTGAGCCATCTTTCAACAACCGAAGCTGTGAAGGGTTGGCGTCATCAAACGTGAAGACCACTGGAGATGCGCCCTTGGGAATGTCGAACTTGCCGTCGATATATTCCGACAGGGTCACTGGGCGGAAGCCGAGCCCATACAGCCGCTCAATGTCGGCCTTAAAGCGTTCGCGTGATCGGTCCCAGCGAGCTTCCTTCGCAGAAATGTGGTGGTATTCCACCACAAGCACTACGCCGTCTGGATTTGATGCTCGATCCGAAACGGGAGCACCAACTGGTTTCGTCGCCGACTTGCCGACCGGCGGAGCTGGGGTCTTCTCAGTCGTCGGCTCACTCTTCGATCCACAACCAATCAGACCCAAAAGAAGGGCGCTTAGCCCAAAGAGATGTACAATCCGATGAAGACTCCGGTGCCATCCATGACCCATCATTCGCGCGTTTTTCATCCTGCTCTGTTAGGCTACTTTACTCTGTCTCTGGCCGCATTGGTCTTGGTAGGATGTGGGTCAAAAAAGGATGACGCAGAGAATTCTGGACCAGACAAGAAGGCACCGCCACCGGTTACGAAAAAGGCACCAGAACCGACCGTGCCCAGCTTTACCGAGCCCAAAGAGGTCAAGGGCATTTACGTCACGGCATGGTCTGCCGCCAGCAAGAAAAAGATGGAGAAGCTGCTCGGGCTTCTTGATCGCACCGAGCTCAACGCGGTGGTCATCGACGTGCGCGACGATGGCGAGATGTATTGGGAGACCGGCATTGACCTGGCAGATAAATCCAAGGCAAACATGAAGGCCGTCACAAAGCCGAAGGAGCTGATGGAGCTTCTCGCGAAGCACAAGATCTGGCCGATCGCTCGTATTGCCTGCTTCCGTGACAGCTATGTACCGAAGCACTTCCCGGAGCTCGCAGTCCAGACCGAGCAAGGCAAGGTTTGGACTGACCACAGCCGCCACACTTGGCTAGATCCATACAACAAGAAGAACTGGGAGTACATTGCGGCAACGGTGGATTTTGCCTTGAAAGTCGGTTTCCCCGAAATCCAGCTCGACTACGTTAGATTTCCAAGTGAGGGCCGAAAGCTTGCTCAGGTTTTCCCGGCGATGAAGAGTTGGGGTAAGGACTTGCCGGACAAGAACGACCTTATCCCACAGTTCTCCGCTTACATTCGCGAGCGAGTAAAGAAGGCAAAGGCGGTCTATTCGGCTGACCTCTTCGGCATCATCTCATCTGGCACCGCCGACCAAGGAATTGGCCAGACCTTGGCGAAGCTTGCTGAGAGCTACGACGTCATTTGCCCAATGGTCTACCCCTCTCACTTTGCAAAGGGCGAATACAACATCAAAGATCCGAACCGCGCGCCTTTTGAGATCATCACTAAATCGCTCGGCGACTATAAGAAGAAGATTCCAAAGGCCAGGATCAGACCGTGGCTTCAAGACTTCAGCTTGGGCTATCCATACGGTGCCAAAGAAGTTCAGGCGCAGATCAAGGCGTCGAGAGCATTGGGATACAACGAATTCCTGCTTTGGAATGCTGGTTCTAAATTCACCGAAGCAGCCCTCGCGGTCGAGCCAACGAAGCCCACGGAGCGGTAACCTTCGAAAGATGGCTAAGTCGGCATTGATCGTTTGGGGTGGTTGGTCAGGACATCAACCGAAGGAAGTTGGAGAGCTTTTTCACGAGATCCTCGAAGCGGAAGGCTTCGAGGTTGAACTCTCTAACACGCTCGACGCGTTCCTTGATAAGGACAAGCTCGCAGGACTCAATTTGATCGTGCCGATTTGGACGATGGACTCGATCTCGGGCGACCAGCGGGGTGCGGTGACCAGAGCGGTAGCCGAATTTGGCGTTGGAATGGCAGGTTGTCATGGTGGGATGTGCGATGCATTCCGAGCTGACACCGAATGGCAGTTCATGACCGGCGGCCAATGGGTTGCTCACCCAGGCAACGACGGCGTGCGCTACATTGTCAACATTAACAAGGCTAATCCACATCCGATCACTGATGGAATCGACGATTTCGAGGTCGTGAGCGAGCAATATTACTTGCACACCGACCCAGGCAATAACGTGCTCGGCACGACGCAATTCCCCTGGCCTGGCGTAGACGGCCCCCACACCGCAAACCCTTGCGCGATGCCGCAGATTTGGACGAAATTGTACGGTTCAGGACGAGTGTTCTACTCCGCGCTGGGTCACCAGCGTGAGACAATCGAATCTGGTCCTGCCCGCGAGATTATTCGACGCGGCTGCCTTTGGGCTGCAAAGTAGATGGCCGACCTCTTCGTAGATCCCGAGATCGCGCGTGCATCGACGCTACCGGCATCCTTCTACAAGGATCCTGCCATGTTCGAACGGGTGCGCGAAGAGGTCTTTGCCCAAAGTTGGCAGTTCCTTATGGACTCGGATGGATTGAAGGCCCCCGGCACAATCCATCCGCTCGTCATGCTTGAGGGCTTGCTCGACGAGCCGATGGTCTTCACTCGTGACTTTGAGGATCAGGTGCATCTGATGAGCAACGTTTGCACACACCGAGGAATGCAGGTTGCGGAAGGTGTCTCAAACGGACGGCACATGCGCTGTCGATACCACGGTCGTCGCTTCGGTCTGGATGGAAGTTTCGCTTCGATGCCAGAGTTCGAAGAGGTCTGCAACTTCCCGAGCCCGTCCGACAATCTGCCCAAGATATCGCAGGCAGTGTGGGCAAAGCTCTTGTTCGGTGGCGTGAAGCCTCGCACATCGTTCCACGAATGGGCGGGACCGATGATCGAGAGGATGGGCTGGCTTCCGATCGAGGAATTCAGGTTCGAACCTTCACGCGCTCGTGAGTATCTCGTGAATGCCAACTGGGCTCTCTACGTTGACAACTATTTGGAGGGGTTCCACATTCCCTATGTCCATGCTTCCCTAAACGACTCACTGGACTACGGAAGCTACAAGACGGAGACTCAACGGTGGTCAAACCTCCAAGTCGCCGTCTCGCGCGGGGGCGAGGATGTGTTCGACCTCCCTCGCTCCTCGCCAGATTTTGGTGAGAAGATCAGTGCTTACTACTACTGGCTCTTTCCGAACACGATGTTTAACTTCTACCCCTGGGGGCTTTCGATTAATGTCGTCCGTCCACTCGGGCCGAGCCTCACCAAGGTGAGTTTCCTGCCCTACGTCTGGGACGCGAGCAAGCTAGGTCAGGGAGCAGGTGGTGACCTCGATCGTGTCGAACGCGAAGACGAAGCTGTTGTGGAGCTTGTTCAGCGTGGAGTGAAGTCTCGGTTTTACGATAAAGGGCGATTTTCGGTCGCTCGCGAAGGAAATGTCCACCACTTCCATCGGCTCCTAAGCGAATATTTGTCCGCATCCAACACGTAGGAAAGAAAGAATGATCACCCCGTACGACTGGCAAGAAGGCATTGGAAACCGCGCATCCTATATCGAGGGCAAGCTCACTCAGGGCGCGCCGGTTGTTGGAGTGTCGCTCGATGCGGGGATCCTCTTCCTCACCTTTAGGCGTCAAGGCAAGAAGATCTACGAGATCTACGACCGGCTGATCTTTGGCGGCCTTGGTCAGCAGTCCGACGTCGAAGCGCTTCGAGTCGCCG